>JAGWBL010000192.1 GCA_021295935.1 Pseudomonadales bacterium | reverse complement strand
GTCCTCTGGTGCATGGCGGTGGCCAGGAGCGCGGCCTTCGATCCGGCACTGTTGCCACGCATCAAATCGTCTGGATGGGGGAGGCCGCTGCGATCTGCCATGAGAGCCTGGCGGTCGAGAGCGAACGCATCGCTGATCTCAGGCGGCGGTTGTGGTCGCACCTGGCACAGATACCGGGATCGCATCTGAACGGGAGCGAAGAGCGCAGTGTGCCGGGCATTCTCAATGTCGCATTCGAGGGAATAGATGAGGAGGTGGTGCTCAGGTCGCTGGACGACGTCGCGATCTCGTCGGGCTCCGCCTGCACTTCCACAACGGTTGAGCCGTCCCATGTCTTGTTGGCCATGGGCGTTCGACGAGACTTGGCGGCTTGCTCCTTCCGGTTTTCCATTGGAAGATTCAATTCCGAAGACGATATCGTGCACGCTGGAAACCGCCTGGCTCAGATTCTGGACCGGCTTCGCAGCCAGCGTGTCGCTCAAACAGGCTGATCTGGCTGATCTTGGGAGCCTTGGATCGGTAGTGTCCCGGCACGCTCCAGCCGTGCACGGGCAGGCTTGCTCCACTCACAGCGTAACGACACTCCGTCAAATACAATTGCCTCGGCGAGTTTGAAGGCTCGCACTGTGAGGGTCGGGCCTTGCCCGATCGATTGAATGGCCTGTCGCGGCACTTGCCGAATCCTTATCACGTCATGGCGATAGAACGGACTCTCTCGATTATCAAGCCCGATTCGGTTTGCCGAAACCTCGTCGGTGAAATCTGTGCTCGCTTCGAGCGTAGCGGCCTGCGCATCGCGGCCATGAAGATGGTCCACCTGAGCAAGAAGCGCGCGGCGGGCTTCTACAAGGAGCACGAAGACAAGACGTTCTTTGACGAGTTGCTGAGCTACATGAGTTCCGGTCCGATCGTGGTGCAAGTTCTGGAAGGCGAGAGCGCGATTGCAGTGAACCGCGATCTGATGGGAGCAACCGATCCAGCGAAGGCCGCACCGGGCACCATTCGTGGCGATTTCGCCAGTACCATCTCCGAAAACGCGGTACATGGGTCGGACTCGCCGGAATCTGCCGTTCGGGAAATCGACTACTTCTTCTCCGAGGAAGCTCTTCACGGGCGGTTCTGACATGGCGTTCCCGAGCAGCGGAGCGCGTGGGTCCTTGCTGGGGCACTCCAGGCCGCAACTCGAACTCCTCCTGTCGGAGATGGGGGAGAAGAGCTATCGCGCCTCGCAGATCATGCGGTGGTTCTATCACCAGAAGATTGACGACTTCCAGCGGATGACCGATCTTTCGAAGTCTCTTCGATCGTGCTTGGATGAGGCTCTCGAAGTTCGCAGGAGTCCCGTTCGGTCCATCGCCAAGGCGCGAGATGGCGTCTTGAAATGGATCGTAGAGGTCGAGGGAGGAGGAGCGGTTGAAGCGGTTCTGATCCCCGACAGAGGCCGCAACACGCTTTGCGTTTCGTCTCAGGTCGGTTGCGCATTGAACTGCTCGTTCTGCGCGACGGGCAAGCAAGGTTACGCGGGCAATCTCTCCACAGCCGACATTGTGAGCCAAGTCTGGCATGCGACCGACCATCTTGCGGGTGCGGAGGGATCCGGCAGCGAACTCACGAACGTGGTGTTCATGGGGATGGGGGAGCCTCTTCTCAATCTTGATGCGGTGTTGCCGGCCGTTTCCATTCTCATGGACGACATGGCGTTCGGACTCTCGAAACGGCGCGTGACCATTAGCACGGCTGGCGTCGTGCCGGGCATCCGCCGGCTGTGCGGCAGAACGGACGCTTCCCTTGCCATCTCGCTTCACGCACCCAACAATGAACTCCGTTCGGAACTGGTGCCGATGAATCGCAAGTATCCGATTGAAGATCTGCTGGATGCTTGTCGCTCGTACCTCTCGACTCTTGGAGACAGGCGGGTGCTCACTTTCGAATACACCTTGCTAGCTGGCATCAACGACTCCGTACCCCTCGCATCGGAGCTGGCCGATCTGGTCGGAGGGCTCCGCGCCAAGGTCAACCTGATTCCGTTCAATCCCTTCCCCGGAGCGGCGTATCGCCGTCCGGGCCCAGAGGCCGTGCTGGCCTTTCAGAACACGCTCAGGCGGCGCGGCATCATGGCTACGTGCAGAGCGACACGAGGTGACCAGATCAATGCCGCGTGTGGGCAGCTCGTAGGTGAGTTCCAGGACCGCACGCGGAGACGCCAACGCCAAATGCATGCCTGCAGAGCTGACTCGGTCCTTTCGGTTGAGTGGGGCGATCGTCCAGGTTGGGCACCGAACGCAGCCGTGGTCGAGGCAGGCGATGTTCGAGCCTGATGCACCGGAGCTGACTTCCGCACAACGCATCGGAAAGATGCTCAAGAACGCGCGTGAGCAGCATCAGCTGAGTCACGACTTCATCCACGCTCAACTGAACATCTCGATACGGCGGATCCTTGCGATCGAGGCGGGAGACTTTGAAACGGTTGGCATTGAGACGTTCGTTCGCGGGTACATCAGCCGCTACGCCCGGCTGGTGAGTCTGGATCCGGACGAGGTGCTTGCTGACTTCTCGATGGGGCCGCCCGAGAAGACCGACCCAGTTTTCGAGATGATTCCGGAGAAGACCACCTTTGCGGAGCATGTTCGCAAGCGGTCGGGCATCCTGCTGGGCGTCATCATGGCAATTGGGGTCGTGGCGTTGGTCACCCCGCTCTTTCTGGTCGGGCCGCCAATAGAAATCGATCTGACGGAGATCTGGAGCGTTGTGTCTCCAGTCTCGGGGAAACCAGAGCTCTCAACCGAAAACGAGGAATCTTCTGCCGTCGACGGTTCGCGTGATGTCGCCGGACAAGGCGACAGTGAACAACCAGTCGCTGACAACAGCGGCGCCGTTAGCGATCCGCCACTGACAGAACTCGGCGTCTAAGAACCGAACGGGCAGGATCAGCAGGATATCTCTGTGTCCAGGGAGAACTGAGAGAGCGCAGCGGCCGCGGGCGCG
>JAGWBL010000191.1 GCA_021295935.1 Pseudomonadales bacterium | reverse complement strand
TGTTTCCGCCGGTGGTCATCAAGCGCTCGTTCAACGGCAGGGATGCGGACCGCGATGCCGAGCATCGGCTCAGACCTGCATTGCGCTCCGGCTCCGTGTTCGAGTTTGCCATTCCCGTGGCGATCCGGGACAAGTTCAGGCATGGTGGATTCCTGCAGACGGCGGAACACCAGGTATCGCGTGCGACTCTCGAGGTTTCCCTGTTTCGGCGTTCGCAAGGTTCTTAGGACGCTCCGACCGCAACCCTCTTACGAAATCCTCTGCGCCAAGCTCGTCGTGAAGGATAGTGCGAGACCGTGAAGGCACCTCTTTCGAAGCTTGAGTTCCCTCATGTTGCACGGCGCGTTGCCGATTTGTTGCACGGTCGGAACACTCGAGCGGAGTCGCCAAACGACTCCCGAGAGCGCGATCTAAGGTTGGTCAGCCAACCCTGGAATGGCAATCTCCACGACATCGGCCAGAGTTGAAACCAGGCTGACGGTCATGTCCTCTCGAACCGGATCGGGAAGTCTTTGAAGCTCTGATTCGTTGTCCTTGGGCAGGATCACGTGTCGAATGCCCGTGCGATGTGCGGCCAGCACCTTTTCGCGTACGCCTCCCACCGGAAGCACCAGCCCGGAGAGCGTCAGTTCGCCGGTCATGGCGATGTCGTCCCTTACGTTCAGGCTGCTGTAGGCGCTGGCGAGAGCGGTTGCCATGGTGATTCCTGCGGAGGGGCCATCCTTCGGAACCGCACCGGCCCGCAGGTGGATGTGACTTCCAGATTCCACGAAGAGATTCCTGTCGATGCTCAGAGTCTACGCGGAGGCCCAAAAGCAGGAGCGCGCCGCTTTGGCTGATTCCTGCATGACCTGTCCTACATGGCCGGTGATGGTCACCTTCTCATCCTTGCTGGTGAGAGAGGCCTCCACGTACAGAACGTCGCCGCCAGCTTCAGTCCAGGCCAATCCGGTTGCAACTCCGAGTCCCAGGTGTTCGCGCGTCCTGTCCGACTTGAATTTTTCCGGACCGAGCAAGTCGACCACCCGTTCCGAGTCGATCTGCCCACTAGCCTCGCCCTCGATCAATGTCTCCTTTGCGCGCTTCCGAGCGAGGCGCTCTATGGTGCGCTCCAGTTCTCTGACGCCCGCCTCCCTTGTGTACCGGCGGACGGCATATCGGAGACTCTCGTCCGTGAATTCAATCTGCTTGTTGCTCAATCCCGCGTTCTCGACCTGACGTGGCACGAGATACCTGCGAGCGATCTCGATCTTCTCGAGCTCGCTGTACCCGGTGAGCTCCAGAACCTCCATGCGGTCCAGCAAAGGGCGCGGGATGCCATCCAGTGTGTTTGCCGTCGTAAGGAACATCACCTTGGAGAGGTCAAACGACAGGTTCAGGTAGTTGTCCCTGAATTCCTTGTTCTGCTCAGGATCGAGAATTTCCATCAAGGCGGCAGCGGGGTCTCCGCGAAAGTCCCTCCCCAGCTTGTCCAGCTCGTCGAGCATGAGCACCGGATTTCGGACCCCGCATCGCCGAACGGCTTGCAGGATGCGGCCCGGCATGGCGCCGATGTAGGTTCTGCGATGGCCTCGCAGTTCCGCCTCGTCGTGCAATCCGCCAAGACTCATGCGTTCGAACTTGCGTCCCATCGCGCGGGCAATGGATTGACCAAGCGAGGTCTTTCCTACTCCAGGCGGCCCCACGAAGCACAGGATCGAAGCCTTTGCGTCCGGATTGAGTCGAAGCACCGCAAGCGATTCCAGGATGCGCTCCTTGACTTCGTCAAGACCGAAGTGGTCCTCGTCCAGGACGGTTCGGGCGTTCTCGAGATCGAGGTTGTCCTCCGTGATGACGTTCCACGGAAGCTCCGCCACAAGCTCCAAATAGCTTCTCGACACCTGGAAATCGTGGTTGTTGGGAGACAGGCGGGAAAGCCTCTTCATTTCCCGATCAACTTCCTTGCGTGCGCTGTCAGGGAGGTTTGCCTGCCTGAGTTCTTCCTTCAACTCTGCCAGTTCTTCGTCGGCATCGTCTTCGCCCAAGGCGTGCTCGATGGCACGCTTCTGTTGCCGCAGCATGTGCTCACGTTGCTGCTGTTCCAGGTTCTCGCGTGCACTGGACTGGATTTCCTTCTGGAGTTCGGTGACGGACAGTTCGTGCGTCAGGGCGTCATGCACTCGCTGCATGACCTCTTCGGCGGATTCCAGCTCCAGGATGGTCTGACGCTCCTTGTCCGCCAGGTGCTTGGCGTAGGTTGCTATGTGATACACCTGGGTGATCGGGTCGTCGACCTGGCCAATGAACTGCCGGAACACCTGGTTGCCCTTCTCGGGGTTGACGGCGTTAGCCATGTCCCGTGCCAGCGAGAGGCATTCGCGAGAGAGCGCGTCGGTCGGAGGATCCAGCTTGCCGTCCTTGGGTGTGATGTTGGGGATCGGCTCGTAGTTCAGCTTCACGAAGTCGGTGCACTCGTCTATGGCATCAAACAGGCGCACGCGCTGGCGTCCGCGAATCAACACCTGCACCTTCTCTCCCCGCTTTTCCACGCGCTGGATCGAGCAAAGCGTCCCGATGTCGTGTACGTCTTCCCTGCCAGGAGTCTTCGTCGAGGAGTCCTTCTGAAGCGCAGTCAGGATCAGTCCTCCCTTCGACTTCTTGTTGTCGACCGCTTCCCGAACCGCACATAGGGACTTGATTCGCCCTACGGACACAGGAGAGATCAACTCAGGAAAGATCACCAAGCTGATCAGCGGAATTAGCGGTAGGGGCTTCATGCTCTAGTCATGCGGTGCAGGATTGAGACCACACTCGGAAAGTGGGGTCGGATCCCTCGTTTTCAAGTGTCCACAAGCAGCGATGCAGCGGACCGAACTGCGGGTTGCAATCTCCGCATGCATGAGCGGCTGCGCCTACACCAATCCCTGAACTCGCGCGGCTTCCTCACGCACCTGGTCGGGCCCGCCAAGGTATTGGCGATTGTAGCCAATGCGCTTGAACCAGAATTGCAGTCCTATCACCTCCGTAAAACCCATGC
>JAGWBL010000190.1 GCA_021295935.1 Pseudomonadales bacterium | reverse complement strand
CACCGATGAAAATGAGCAGCGTCGCGAGTGCAATAAACAAATCGTCGAACCCACCCACAAGGCGAACAGGTTCTTCGTCGCGCACTCCGATGTTGTGCAGGTTCCACCAACCTGTCGATTCGCGCGATTCGGCTGGCACGTCCTTGGCTGGTGGGACTGGGGGTCCAGAACCACCCGACGGCGCACGTGGCAGATCGGATTCCATTCATGGGACCCTGTCGTATTGCGAGTTTGCAAGTCTACTTCTGGAATGCTCCGAGTCGCCAAGTTCGATCAATGTTCTCAGGGCAGAGAGGATCAGCGCTGCAGACCTCAATGGGAGGGAACGCCTTGGGAGGTTGGAAGCTGGACGAGCGAAGCGACTGCTGTCCGCGGGGCAGGCAATGCCGCTGATCTTCCGCCGGTTGGAAGTCTTCAACGTGTTTGCGGTACAGTTCATCCGCAGACTGGCTGAACATGGGCACGCCCTCGGAGCGAGGCTCGTTCCCGGCGGGTCTGCGGGGGCCAGGTGACGCAAGTCCTGATGAATCCATTGCTTGAACCACACCGTTCAATTTCTTGGGGGCATGGCGCAGGATCGGTCCGCACCGTTCCGGGAACGGCGATGCATGCAGGCTCCCCCAGACTTGAAGTGACCAGAAAGTAAGGGTTCCAAGTGAGTCAGAGATTTAGAGAACTCTTGCGGAGTCGATGGACCGAGACCGGAAACCTGCTTTGCGTGGGCCTGGATCCTGTGCCGTCGCTCTTTCCCGACGGTGTCCGCCACAACCGAGCGGGGCTGCTGGAGTTTTGCCGCTCGATTGTCGATGCCACCGCTTCCAGCGTCTGTGCGTTCAAGCCTCAGATAGCGCACTTTTCTGCGATCGGAGCGGAAGAGCAGCTCCGCACGCTCATTCAACACATACACGATCGCCATCCAGAGGTGCCGGTGATACTTGACGCGAAGCGCGGAGACATCGGTGCCACAGTTAGGCGATACGCGGAGGAGGCGTTCGTTCGCTACGATGCAGACGCGGTCACGGTGAATCCGTTCATGGGATGGGAGTCGGTTCAGGGGTTTCTCGAACACGAGGGGAAGTTCGTGTTTGTCTTGTGTCGTACAAGCAATCCCGACTCCAAGTGGTTGCAACTCACGGGAGTAGATGAGCCCGTGTTCGCGAAGATAGCTCGCAGGGTTCAAGCAGAGCAGTCGGAGAATCTGGGGCTCGTGGTCGGTGCAACCGCACCGCAGGAATTGCAAACTGTGCGGGAGCTGGCGCCCGAGACTACGCTGCTGGTGCCTGGAGTCGGAGCGCAGGGAGGCCGGATCGACGATGTGCTGGCCGCCAGGAATCGCTCCGGGTTCGGATTGGTGGTCAATGTCTCTCGGTCCGTGCTCTACGCCTCGGCCGGGGAGGACTGGGCCGAAGCGGCAGCCGCCTCGGCGCGTTCGCTGGCCGCACGACTCAGTGCACGGCGTTGAGTCCGTCCCGACCGTGAATTCGCATCGCCGCTCTTGACGGATGCGGATGGAAAGCAGGAGACATCAACGAGGCTGAGGTCGTAGAGCGATTCCCGGGTTCCTCGCACTGAGGAGGCTCATTCTCCTGTCACGAAGTCGCGGATCCGACGGAGGCTCGGGAGCTTTGGTACTCTTGAATCCAACACCCGCGAGATGTCTGGATTCTGGAGTGACAACGCCGCCATTTGCCTGGAACGACCCGCTCGGGCTTGCCGACCAGCTGTCCGAGGAGGAAAGTCAGATCCAGAGCAGTGCACGCAGGTTCGCGCAGGACCGATTGATGCCGCGTGTGCTGACGGCGAACCGGGAGGAGCGGTTCGACCGGGAGATCCTCGACGAAATGGGCGAGATCGGATTGCTCGGTGCCACGCTCCCGGCGGAATACGGAGGTGCGGGCGTCAGCTATGTCAGCTACGGGTTGATGGCGCGCGAAGTCGAACGGGTGGATTCCGGGTACCGCTCTGCCATGAGCGTCCAGTCCGCATTGGTGATGCATCCCATTCACGCTTTTGGCTCGGAAGAGCAGCGACGCAAGTATCTACCGAAGTTGGCAACTGGCGAGATTGCGGGATGTTTCGGTCTCACGGAACCAAATCACGGATCGGATCCCGGCAGCATGGAGACGACTGCCGTCGAGACGCAGGACGGTTTCCTGCTGAACGGCTCCAAGACTTGGATCACCAATGCGCCGATCGCGGACATCGCGGTGGTTTGGGCAAAGCTGGATGGCAAGATCCGAGGATTTCTGGTCGAACGGAATCGGCCCGGCTTCTCCACTCCGAAGATCGAGGGCAAGATGAGTCTTCGATGCTCGGTCACCGGCCTATTGGTGCTCCAGGATGTCGAGATTCCCGCGGAGAACCTGCTTCCGAGAGCATCGGGCCTTGGCAGCCCGTTCAGCTGCCTTAATCGAGCTCGGTACGGGATCGCTTGGGGCTCGATGGGCGCCGCCGAGATCTGTTGGCACGCGGCGCGGGAGTACACCATCAACCGGACGCAGTTCGGCCGCCCACTGGCAGCCAACCAGCTCGTTCAGAAAAAGCTGGCTGACATGCAGACCGAGATCACGTTGGGACTGCAGGGTTGTCTGCGCATGGGACGTGTGATGGATGAGGGCAGATTGGCGGTGGAGTGCATCTCGTTGCTGAAGCGAAACAACTGCGGCAAGGCCTTGGAAATCGCCAGGACGTCCCGCGACATGCACGGAGGCAACGGCATCTCCGACGAGTATCACGTCATTCGACATGTCATGAATCTCGAGACGGTGAATACGTATGAGGGAACCCACGACATCCATGCGTTGATTCTGGGACGGGCTCAGACAGGCCTTCAGGCGTTCTTCTGATGCCACGCTTGAGCGATAGTGACTACCAGGTATTGTTCCTGGACAGAACGAAGCGTGGAGGAATCTCTTGCTGGTGCCCGATGCTGACAGGGCGATGAACACGCGCAGCGACGCTTGCCACCGGGAACGAGATCTCGACCTGCCGGGCAACCGGAGACCCACCAGCGAAGCTTTGCACAACGAA
>JAGWBL010000189.1 GCA_021295935.1 Pseudomonadales bacterium | reverse complement strand
CAACTCGCAGGAAAGTCAATACCAGCCGTGACGGACTCATGTGTGGGTGAGTGACATGCCTGGACCCCAAACGTTCAAACGCGCCATCAAGAGTTTGAAGACGGACTAGAACAGTTCCTCGATTTCGAATTCCAGACCTGATTCCCGCTCGCCAACCTTCGACGTTTTCGGCAAGTCCTCCTCCCTCAGATATTCCAGAATGGACCCTGGCTGACCGGGATCGGCCAGCTCTCCGGTCTCCGGGTCGATCCGGACCTGTGCAATGCCGTCCGGTGGCAGAACTGCCAGCTCTTCCACCCCTTCCAAGGCGGTTTCCATGAACTCGATCCAAATCGAGAGCGGACGTGTCGAACCCCACTCGTTCTCGCCCAACGACCGTCGAGTGCTGAATCCCACCCACGCGGTTGCGGCCACCGACCGGTGGTATCCGTTGAACCAAGTGTCCGCAGCTTCGTTCGTGGTTCCGGTCTTCCCGGCAAGATCGGTCCTTCCAAGTTGCCGTGCGCGGCTGCCAGTGCCTCGTTTCACCACGTCTCGAAGCATGGAGTCGATCAGAAAGGCGTGTTTCGCGTCGAACACCCGATCAGCAGGCACGAACTTCACGTTTCCCGAACGCTCCAGTGTCGCTCCTCGGAATGTCTGATCCGGCTCGAGCTCGGCAAGCTGAATGCTTTCCTCCAAGAGGGTCGCATCTTCGGTGCATGGCTCGCAGGCCCGTGGATGGATCGGCTCGTGCACCACGTTCCCCAGATGGTCTTCAACGTAAGAGATCAGGTGGGGCTCCACACGGAAGCCGCCGTTTGCAAAGACCGCGTACGCCGAGGCCATTTGCAGGGGAGTGGCCGACATGGTTCCTCCTCCAATGGCAAGCTGAGCATCGTTCGGGAGGGCCTCACGTTCAAACCCGAAGAGCGAAGCGTGATCCTGAACGGTCCTGTACCCGATGTCCTCGACAACTCTCATCGAAACGAGGTTGATCGACCGATACAGAGCCTCTCGCAGCCGAGTGGGCCCGTTGTACCGCATGGAGTCGTTTCTTGGTCGGTAGGACTGCGCCGAGTCCGCGTTGTCGAAGCGCAGCGGAGCATCGAGATAGATGCTGGCGGGTGACCGTCCAACCGACAGCGCCGAGGAATACACAAATGGCTTGAAACCCGATCCGGGCTGTCGCCGCGCTTGCGTTGCGTGATTGAATTGACGAATCCCGAAATCGAACCCGCCGACCATCGCGGTGATCCCTCCGTGACTCGGATCCACCGCAACCAACGCCCCCTGGACCTCGGGAACTTGGGCGAGATGCCACTCCCCTTCTTCTGCTTCCCGGATCCAGACGATGTCCCCAGTGGACACGACCTGGTCGGCAGTCTTCGGAGGCGGGCTATAGACGTCAGTTCCACGAAACTCACGCGCCCACTTGATCCCCTCCCACTCGATGGCTGTCTCCCTGTCCTGCCGATCCACCACCGTGATCGAGCGCTCCTGAACGTCGAGGACGGCAACCGGAAGGAGTCCGGCGAGGGGCACTCTTCCGGCGAGGGCGCTCACCAACTGTGGCCTGATCTCCGTTCCAGGATCAAGTTCGACCTGCTCCTGTTGCCTGCGCCAGCCGTAGCGTCGATCATAGGACAGCAAGACCGAGCGCACTGCATTCTGCGCCGCAGCCTGTTGAGGAGTCACGATCGTCGTGTAGGCGTTGAAGCCGCTGTACACCTGACGACCGAACCGGCGAACGAGTTCCTGTCGCACCAGTTCGCATGGGTAGGGCGAGTAGAGGTCCAGCTCACGCCGGTGAACTCGGGCTGTAATTGGTTGAGCGACTGCGTCCTCGAAGGCAATTCGATCGATGATGCCTTGAGCGACCATGCGGCGAAGCACAAGATTGCGTCGAGCCAGCGCTGGCTCCGGACCATTGATCGGATTCGCCGCTTCCGGACGTTTGGAAATGCCCGCAAGCATCGCCAGCTGTGCGAGATTCAGCTCCGAGGCAGGCTTGCCGTAGTAGGTGAAGGCAGCGGCCTGGACACCATAGGATTGCTTGCCGAAGGGGACAACGTTGATGTACAGTTCCAGGATCTCGTCCTTGGTGAGCTCGCGCTCGATCTTCAACGCAAGCAACATCTCCTTGAACTTTCGGATGAATGTCCGCTCCCGGGACAGATCTCCGATGTTTCTCGGCAATTGCATGGTGATGGTGGATGCACCGCGGCGAATGTCCGGATTTGTCAACAAGGCCAGCATGTCGTTCGCCAATGACCACCAGTCGATGCCGTTGTGACTGTAGAAGCGGTGATCCTCCGTCGCGATCAGTCCCTTCACGTAGAGTTCAGGCACTTCTTCCAATTCGATGGGAATCAGGCGCCGTGTTCCGTATTCGGCCAGAAGCGCACCGTCGGACGCAAAGACTCGCAGCGGTCGCTCGTGGACGAAATTGCTGTAGGTCTCCAACTCCGGCAACTGGGGATTGAGGTAGAGAAAGGCGCCAGCCAGAGCGGCCACGAATGCGAAGAATCCGCTGAATCCGCCGAAGACAACCCATTTCGCAGCCAAGTAGAGTCGTTGGTTGCGGCGCGACGAGTCTCGCCAGCGATGCATGGCGCTTCGAAATCGCTGGCATCCGCCTCGGAACCGGGCCAACGCAAATCGGAACGCTGTGGCTGGAATCCACCTAACCAAGCTTGCTTTCACCTGGATTCGTCCTGTTCACTACGTTCGACACAACCCAAGGCTTGCCGGTTCCGTTTCCTGCCACGGGTTCAACTGTACTGAATTGCAGAATTCTGAATCAGCCTTTGATCGGATCAGCGATCGATTCTGTCCAGCACGCTGGCTTCGTCCTCGGGAGGGACGTTAGAATCTTGAGCGTCCGGTCGAATTCACCGCCTCGACTAGACCGCTGGCGCCACAATCGGGCGAGGCCCGAACCTGATGCAATTACAGAACCTCTTGGACGAAAGCGCCAGTTGAACGGGTCGCTCCCTATGCACCTGAAGCCAACAGCATGCCGCGCCGAGGAAGCAAAGTGCTACTGTGGACA
>JAGWBL010000188.1:1144-4216 GCA_021295935.1 Pseudomonadales bacterium | reverse complement strand
CACCGATCCTTATCCCGCGACGACCTTCGCGCATCTGGAATCAACCGTGACGCTCAGCCCCGCCATAACCGATCTCGGGATCTATCCTGCTGTCGACCCCCTTGATTCCACGTCGCGGCAACTCGACCCCAACATCGTGGGACAGCTCCACTACGAGGTGGCGCGCGAAGCGCAGGAGGTGTTGCAGCGTTACAAGGAACTCAAGGACATCATCGCGATCCTTGGCATGGACGAACTCTCGGAAGACGACAAGAACCTCGTCCATCGTGCGCGCAAGATGCAGCAATTCTTCTCGCAGGCGATGTTCGTGGCAGAGCAGTTCACGGGGCGCCCTGGCGCCTACGTGACTCGGGAAGACACGGTTCGCAGTGTCAGGGCGATTCTGGATGGCGATGCAGACGACTATCCGGAGTCGGCTTTCACGATGGCAGGAACGATCGAGGACGTTCGCGAACGGGCCATGCAGATGAAGGCGGCCTAGAGCCATGGCGTCCACCATGCGATGCGAGATCGTGAGCGCCGAGGAGGAGATTTTCTCCGGCAACGTGGAAGTGGTCTCCATTCGAGGCACCTTGGGAGATCTGGGCATCTTTCCCGGGCACGCCCCGCTGCTGACAGGGATCGAACCCGGTCCGGTGCGGATTCAGAAGTCAGGCGGGGAAGAGGACATCTTCTTCGCCAATGGCGGCTATCTAGAGGTACAGCCCGGAATCGTCACGATTCTGGCTGATACCGTGCTCCATGCATCCGACGTCGATGAAGCCGCGGCGGCGGAGGCCAAGCAAACCGCCGCACGCGCCATGGAGAAAGCTGCCGCAGACATCGATCAGGCCCGCGCCACCGCACTGCTCGCTGATGCTGCGGGCCGGGAGCGAACGCTCGAAGAACTGCGCAAGCGGCGGCGGTAGGGATCAGGGCCGGCCCTCGGAAACAGCGAACGGAACGGGACTGCAGCCCTGTTGCGCAGGAAGCGGCCGCACGACCGCTAATCCCTGAATAACATACCGAACAACGACATTCAGGCGGAGAGAGCGGCGGTTGAAGCGGGAAGTGGTGATCTTGGCAGCGGGTCACGGTTCGAGACTCCATTCCCGGACTTCCAAGGCGCTTCAGAGTCTTGCCGGTCGGCCGTTGATCCAGCATGTGGAGGCCGTCGCGCGAGCGGTCGAGCCGGACCGTCTTCACGTGGTGATCGCGCCAGGCGCCGAGGACGTGAGAGGCGCCTTGAGCGGTCAGAATCTCAGCTGGACCATTCAGCCACGCCCTCTCGGCACGGGCCACGCCGTTCGGTGTTTGCTGCCAAGGGTCGACTCGAACGCCATCCTTCTGGTGACTTGCGTGGACATGCCGCTGGTTCGTCCTGCCAGTCTGAACAGGTGCCTGGAGCAGGCGGCTGATGGACTCTCAGTGCTGACCGCAGAGGTTGAGAATCCCGGGTCGCTCGGCCGGATCGTTCGAGGAGAGAGCGGGGAGGTGCTGGAGATCGTCGAGGCACGAGACGCCAACGACGACCAGCTCGGGATCCGTGAAGTCAACACCGGAGTGATGGCAGCACCGGCATCGGTCATGGCACGTCTGTTGCCGAAGCTCCCCTCCCATGACTCGACGGGGGAGATCTATCTCACGGATCTCGTGGCGAGCGTCCGGCAAGAGGGGCTGACCGTGAGTGCGGTGCGGTGCGAGCATTCCGATGAAGCCATGGGAGCGAACACTCGAGCAGAGATCGCCGCGCTGGAGCGATTGCTTCGAGAGCAGCGAAGCAGGGAACTGATGGCCGCTGGAGTGGCGATTGCGGACCCCAGCCGGCTTGACGTGCGCGGAAGCGTGAAGGCGGGCGCAGACTGCTGGATCGACGTGAATGTCGTGCTTGAAGCAAGGGTCGAGATGGGGCATGGCGTGACCTTGGGACCTGGCTGTGTGCTCAGGGACGTCTCGATGGAGTCTGGCGTGGTCGTCCACCCTTACTCCGTGATAGAGGGCGCCTCCATAGGCGAGAGCACGGAAATTGGCCCGTTCGCCCGAATACGCCCAAGCACTGAGATCGGACGGGATTCACGAGTGGGCAATTTCGTGGAACTCAAGAATGCGCGGCTCGGTTCAGGCGTCAAGGCCGGGCATCTCGCGTATGTCGGGGATGCGACCGCGGGGGCAGGCAGCAACATCGGAGCCGGGGCCGTGACCTGCAACTACGATGGAAAGCGAAAGCACCAGACCCGAATCGGCAAGCGGGTGTTCGTTGGCACCAACGCAACCCTGGTAGCGCCCTTGAGCATTGATGACGACGCCTTCGTCGCCGCCGGTTCCACGATCACGAAGCCCGTACGTGCCTCGGAGTTGGCGGTGGCGCGCTCGAGACAGAAGGCGTACCAGGGCTGGACCCCTCCGAAGGATCGAGACTGAGTTCATGTGCGGGATAGTCGGAGCGTCAAGCGAACGAGACGTTGCGCCTATCTTGCTGGCCGGACTCAAGCGGCTCGAGTACAGGGGCTACGACTCTGCGGGAATTGCCGTGCATTCGGAGTTCGGGAGCCTGCAGCGCCTAAGGACATCCGGTCGTGTCGCCGAGCTGGAGAATGCGCTGGAGAAAGCTCCGCTTCAAGGGCGATGCGGCATAGCGCACACCCGTTGGGCCACACACGGAGAACCCTCGGAGCGAAACGCACACCCGCACTTTTCAGGCAACGAATTCGCGCTTGCGCACAACGGCATCATCGAGAACTTCGAGGACCTTCGTGACGACCTGCGGGAAGATGGGTACACGTTTTGTTCGGACACGGACTCCGAGGTCGTCGTTCATCTGATTGCGAGAGAGTTCTCGCGGGTCGGGGACCTGCGGGAGGCGGTCTGTGCCGCGGTCTCGCAACTGGAAGGAGCATACGGACTGGCGGTCGCGAGCGCACACGTGCCGGGATGCTTGGTAGGCGCCCGATCTGGATGCCCTTTGGTCGTGGGAGTGGGCATCAGCGAGCGGTTCGTCGCTTCCGATGTGCTGGCGCTTCGCCCGGTGACGGATCGCTTCGTGATCCTTGAGGAAGGGGATGTCGTGCAATTGAGCGCGGATGCGCACGAGAT
>JAGWBL010000188.1:0-1059 GCA_021295935.1 Pseudomonadales bacterium | reverse complement strand
CAACCCCTCGTGGTCCGAAACATCGTTGACACCCACGTGGGTCGGGAGCGGGTTCTTGAGCGGGCTTTCGGGCTCCGAGCTTCGGAAATCCTGGACCAGACACGCTCGGTCACGTTGGTCGGGTGCGGCACAAGCTTCTTCGCCGCCCAGATCGCCAAGTACTGGATGGAGGATCACACCGGTCTTCCATGCAATGCGGAGATCGCTTCCGAGTTCAGGTATCGAAATGCAGCAGTGCTTCCCGGAAGCCTGTTCATCACGCTTTCGCAATCCGGCGAATCGGCGGATACGCTCGCTGCATTGAGGCTGGCCAAGACCAGCGGCTACGCGCACAACCTCACGATCGGAAATGTGCCGACCAGCACGTTGTTCAGGGAGTCCGAGCTGGCGATTGACATGAACGCCGGGCCTGAAGTCAGCGTGTGCTCCACCAAGGCTTTTACCGCCATGCTGGTGAATCTCCTGCTTTGGATCATGTTGCTCGCACGACGAACCAATGGCAGCGTGATGTCCGAGGAACTCTTGGTGCGGGCCCTGCGAGAGCTGCCGGACACGATGGACAGCGCGCTTGGACTTGCGTCGCGCGTTTGCGAAGTGGCGGAGGACTTCGTGCATGTCGATCACGCCCTCTTTCTTGGACGCGGACCGCAGTATCCGCTGGCCATGGAGGGGGCTCTCAAGCTCAAGGAAATCTCGTACATCCATGCCGAGGGGTATCCGGCCGGAGAACTGAAGCACGGGCCGCTTGCGCTTGTCGACGAAGGCATGCCGGTGGTGGCAGTCGCTCCCAGCAACGAACTGCTGGAGAAGGTCCACTCCAATTTGCAGGAAGTCCGGGCTCGGGGGGGGCGTCTTTACGTTTTCGCCGATTCCGACTCTGGATTCAGTTCAGCAGAAGGCATTACCGTCGTGCAAGTGCCCCGGGTCCATCCCATGCTCGCGCCGGTTCTCTATGCCATTCCGCTGCAGTTGCTGGCGTACCACGTGGCAATGCTCAAGGGCACGGACATCGATCACCCGCGGAATCTCGCGAAGTCCGTGACGGTCGAGTAGGAGCCG
>JAGWBL010000187.1 GCA_021295935.1 Pseudomonadales bacterium | reverse complement strand
GTTCCCCGCACCGGTGGACCTCGGCGTTCATCGGATCATGCCGAACTGCTCGAATTGCTCGATGCTGCGCAACGGTGGTTTCGTCGAAACCTCGCCGCTGAAAGAGGTCACAAAGTTGCTCTGGAGTACGTGAAGGAGAGGAGGCTCGAACAGTCCACGCTTGACTTGTATGGGATCGGCTATGCGCCACCCGGCTGGGAAAACTTGAAAGTGGCACTTCGCAACCGGGAGGAAGCGAAGCTCTTGCGGTCCGGCGTGCTCTCTCGCTCAAAGAACAACACCACCATCGACTGGTTCCGCAATCGATTGATGTTTCCGATTCGCAACATCCGTGGGGAGGTTGTGAGCTTCGGAGGGCGCGCATTGGACGAAGACGGACCAAAGTACCTCAACGGTCCGGAAACACCTGTGTTTCAGAAGAGATCCGTGCTGTTCGGCCTTCACGAGGCGCGGTCCGCGGGTGCGAGAATGCAACGCGTATTGCTTGTGGAAGGCTACATGGACGTGGCGATGCTCCAGCAGCACGGCGTGCAGCCTGTGGTGGCTCCGCTTGGCACATCCGCGACGCGCGAACAATTCGAGTTGTTGTTTCGGTACACGCCCGAGGTGGTGTGTTGCTTCGATGGCGATGACGCCGGCACAGCGGCGGCGTGGCGTGCGCTGAGAAACGCGCTTCCAGCCCTGGATACCGAACGGGTCTTGAGATTCGTGTTCCTGCCGCAGGGCGAGGATCCCGATTCGATAGTGCTCAGCGAAGGTGCCGAAGCGTTTCGCGAGCGTGTCGACCAGAGCGAGTTGGCCAGCTCCTTCTACTTTCGGCACTTGGAGGAGGAGCACGACTTCGAGTCGCCAGAGTATCGCGCCAGGGCCGCTCGCCAGGCCAGCAGGGACTTGAAGACCATCCGCGATGCGACCTTCAAGAACCAAATGCTTGCAGTGCTTCGGGACAAGGTTGGTCATGTTCCAATTGATGAGAGCGTTGACGACGGCGTCGAGCCGAATTGGGTAAGGGCTGCCGAGCCGGTCAGCCGAACCGAGGCCGATCCAGTTCAGCGACAAGATCACACTCTGGCGAGCTGGTTGCTGGAACATGCGGAAGACGTGTCCGGAGTCGACCCGGCGCTTGTGGAGAAGCTCCGGGAGGTTGCTCCCGATTCGCTCGTTTGCGCCTTGCTGGAGTTCATTTTGAAGCGGGAGATTTCAACTTCTGTAGTGCTGCAAGACTGCCTTCGCGATCAGTTCGGACCACGCGTCGACACGCTTTCGTCGCTGCCGGCTGGAGAGTATGACGAGGTGGGTTCGGTGGTGTGCGACCTGGAGCACGAGCTGTCTTCGTTCGTTGTGGCGACGCAACAACAGAGAGCCCGACGGGCCTATCGGGAAGCCCGAGAGTAGGGACGAACGTGCACCTGCAACCGTCGACGAAACCCACGCGGACACAGCAAGGCGTTGCTCGAGTTCATCCGCTGGCCCTCCAGTTGTGGGGCCAGATTCGATCTCGCAAGCAACGTGCCTCGTTCACTCCTGTGCCCCTGATGGACATGCGCAGGCACAGGGGCGTTGCGATCGCAAGCTTCCGCCGATCCGTTGCAGCTGGACGCTTTGGGTACCGGGAATGCAATCAATCTCTAGCAGGCGTGCGTCTCTTCGACTAGGTGTCGGGCTGAGAGCCCGATCGATTACGCGCTGGCCGTTGCATTCGATGAGTTCTTGGACGGCGAGTTCACGAGCCGGGAGTGGCAGGTCAGCAGCGGTGATCTGACATCAATGAGAACACGAACCCACTTTGGAGGAGTCTGGGCAATGATTCCGCTTCGCCCACAAGTTCGTTCGTCGAGTCGAAGTCGATGACCAGAGCTCTTCGAAGGCAGCGATTTTCGCCGACAGTGTGTGGGTTCATGGATCGGGATTTCCGGTGGTGTCTGGTTGGTAAAATTGGCGCGATCGCCGACGGCACCGGTTCCGGTCCGATCGGTCGCATGTCCACCGTTGCCCAGAGCGCTTATGCATGAACTTCTGGCATCGTCTGCGGTCTAAGCCGCGCTACGCGTCGCGGGTCCGTGCAAGTAAACCGTCGTTAGCACTCTTGAGGTATCGATGAACTCGAGTCAAGACCAGAAGCCCTCCTCACTTGTCGAACTTCTCGAACGCGGCAAGAAGCAAGGGTACGTCACCACGACGGAGCTGAACGACAACCTCCCCGAGGAGATGGGGGACGACGAGCGTTCAGAAGAAATCTTTGCCCGAATAACCAATCTCGGCATTCGGGTGGTGGAACCTGGGGACGCCGTCACGCCTGACAACATCCTTGGCACCGACGTTGGCGTGGAGAGCGACGAACTCGACACGGAAGAGACAGTTGCCGCCATAACCACAACCACTGTGGACGCCGGAGGGACCACGGACTCCGTGCGGCTCTACATGCGCGAGATGGGCAAGGTGCCTCTCCTGAAGCGGGAAGACGAGGTTCGTTTGGCAAAGGAGATCGAGGACGGCACCAGGGATCAGCTGCGCCAGGCGGCCAAGCTTCCTGACGTGGTCGACCACGCGATAGCGGGACTTGAGGACAAGCTGGACGGAGGACGGCTCGAGGACTTGCTGGCCGGCTATCTGGTGGATGTTCCGCCGCCGAAGCCTCCGAAGCCCCCGCCGCCGGGAAAGACCGGTTCTACCAAGCCCGGCCTGGACAGGGCGTTCGCGGAGAAGCGCGTTCGGCTCCTGAAACGCGCGAGCAACGCCCAGAAGCGCGTTGTGAAGCAGCACGGAGTGGAGAGCGAACAAGCCAAGGCGGCATACCTCGCGCTCGCGGAAGAGCTGTCGGCTTTCAAGTTCGTTCCGACCTATTTTCACGAGCTGGTTGGCATGCCTTCAAACGCAAGGAAGCAGATTCAGGAAGAAGAGAAGCGATTGATGGAGATGTGTACCGATGCCGGCATAGCCAGATCGGTAGTTGTGGAAGGTCATCGGGGCCGCGAACGGGGCGCGGACATGGACTGGTACGACGCGCAGGTGGAACTCAGGAAACGGTACCGGACTCGCTTGCTGAAACTCCGGTCTTCCGTGGAACGCGTCT
>JAGWBL010000186.1 GCA_021295935.1 Pseudomonadales bacterium | reverse complement strand
GAATGACCAGTTGAAGCCGGGCTGCAGCGCGCTCCATGAACACGAACTGTCCGGACCAATCCAAGCTATAGCCGGCAGGAAGATTCACTTGCTCCGCGACGACCCGTTTCGCTTCGGCCACATATCCGACGATGTCGCTTGTCCGGGGCTCGATGTATATCCATGCGTTGGGCCGAGAGCCCTCCGTCTTGATCACCGGAGGCCCGCGTCGCTCTTGAATTTCCGCAAGTTGGCCGATGGGCACTTGGGCACCCGAAGGTGTGGGTACCAGAACTCGGCTGAGAGCTTCTGGATCGTCTCGCAGGTCCCTGGGATACCGAAGGTTGACGGGATAGCGCTCCAGACCCTCGATGGTCTCGGTGATTTTCATGCCACCTATCGACGACATGATCACGCTTTGGACATCGTCAATCGCGAGGCCATGCCGGGCAATCGCGTCGCGATCTATCTCGAAGTCCAGAAAATACCCGCTTGCCGATCGGTCGCCGAAAGCCGACATCGTGTCGGAAAGATCGCCTACCACAACTTCGATCTTCTCGGCCAGTCTCTGCAACTCGTTCAGGTCCGGACCGCTGATCTTGATGCCAACAGGAGTCTTGATCCCTGTCGTCAGCATGTCGATGCGAGTCTTGATCGGCATGGTCCAGGAGTTCGCCAACCCCGGAAACTTGATCGCCCGATCCATTTCTGCCATCAGTTCTGCAGTCGTGTTGTTCGGATCAGGCCAATATTCCTTCGGCTTCAACCTTGCGACGGTTTCGATCATCGAGAGCGGCGCAGGATCCGTCGCGGTCTCGGCACGACCAACCTTTCCCAGTACGGATTCCACTTCCGGGAATGTCTTCAGGATCTTGTCCGTCTGCTGGAGCAGTTCTTTCGCCTTGGTGATCGAAATGCCCGGAAAGGTCGTGGGCATGTACAGCACGTCGCCTTCGTCGAGCGGCGGCATGAACTCGCTGCCCAGCTTGGAGAGTGGAAAGTAGGTGGCAGACAGCAGCGCAAGCGCTATCAGCACGGTGGTCTTTCGAAACCGCAAAGCGACGTTCAATAGAGGCGCATGGACTGCATGCAGCAGCCGGGTCAGTGGATTGCGCTCCTCGGGGACCATGCGTCCCCGCACGAAGAGTCCGATCAGGACGGGCACCAGCACGATGGCCAGCAGAGCGGCCGCGAACATCGCGTAACTGCTGGTGAACGCAAGTGGTCGAAACAGGCGGCCCTCCTGTCCCTGGAGCGTGAAGATGGCAAAGAACGCCACCACCACGACCAAAAGCGAAAAGAACACCGGCGAACCGACCTCGGCCGCCGAACGTCTGACTGCCTCCCAGCGGACGGCTGCGGAGAGCTTCTGACCCCACCTCTCTCTCGCCCTAGCGAGGTGCTTGTGAGCGTTCTCCATCAGGACGATGGGACCATCCACCATCGTGCCAATGGCGATCGCTATGCCGCCGAGCGACATGATGTTCGCGTTGATCCCCTGAAACATCATGGCGATGAACGCCATCAGGATCCCCACTGGCAAGGCCACGATGGCAACGAGCGCTGAACGAACGTGCAGCAGGAACAGCGCGCAGACCAGTGCAACCAACACGAACTCCAGAACAAGCGTTCTCGAAAGGTTGTCAATTGCACGATGGATCAGCGAACTGCGATCGTATACCGGGACGATCTGCACTCCTTCGGGCAGGCCATCTCGCAGCTCCTCCAGCTTGTCGCGCACTCCTCGGAGCGTGTCCAGCGCGTTCTCTCCCGAACGCATCACGACTATGCCGCTAGCCACTTCTCCCTCCCCGTCGAGTTCCGCTACACCCCGACGAAGTTCCGGCCCAAGCTTGACGTGCGCAACGTCCTTGATGAGGACGGGAGTGCCCTTCCCATCCGACTTGATCGCGATGCTCTCGATGTCATCCAGCGATTGGATGCGACCCAAGCCCCGCACCATGTACTCTGTCTCGGACATCTCGATCAGTCGCCCACCGGCGTCTCGATTCGAGCGAAGGATCGACTGGCTGACTGCGTTCTGCGAGATTCCGTAACGGGCGAGCGCGTAGGGATCCACCTCGATCTGGTACTGCTTGACGTATCCACCGACGGAAGCCACTTCCGCGACACCGGGGACAGTCTGCAGCGCGTAGCGCAAGTACCAGTCCTGAATGGATCGCAGGTCCGCCAGGTCGTGCGCGCCGGTTCGATCTACCAGTGCGTACTGAAATATCCATCCGACTCCAGTGGCATCCGGACCGAGAACGGGGTTTACTCCCTCGGGCAAGCGACCGCTGACGACCTTGAGCGACTCCAGCACCCTCGATCGAGCCCAGTAAAGGTCGGTGCCGTCCTCGAACAGCACGTACACGAAGGAGGTACCGAAGAAGGAGAATCCGCGGACATCGACGGCATAAGGCACCGACAGCATGGCGGTGGTGAGAGGAAAGGTGACCTGGTCTTCCACCACTTGCGGGCTTTGCCCCGCGAAGTCCGTCTGGATGATCACCTGCACGTCGGACAGGTCGGGAATCGCGTCCAAGGGAGTTGACCGAAGCGCCCAGATCCCTCCGATCAGGACGAACACCGTTGCTGCGAGTACCAAGAACCGGTGGTCTACAGCCCCATCAATGATGCGCTTGATCATGCGAGCTCTCGTCCATCTTCGATTCTGCCTCGTTCACCGACGACTCCGAGTCGATCAAGAACTGACCGGAGACGACGACCTCCTCGCCCTCGGACAGCCCCTCCAGAACCTCTGTCCAGCCGTCGCTTTTGAGTCCGGTCTTGACCTCGCGCGGGCTGTACTTGCCTCCGTTCTCCACTACCAGTACCCGCAGCCGCTCTCCCGAACGGACAATCGCCTCCTCCGGCAAGGCGAGAGCATCCTGCTTGGGCTGCGCATGGACGTCGATCTCGGCGAACATCTCGGGCTTGAGTCGAAGCTCGGGATTGGGGAACTCCAAGCGTGCGGTCACCGTTCGCGTGCCACTGTCTGCGTACGGGTAGATGTAGGAGACCTTTCCCCGGTATGTCTCGACGGGAAGGGCCTGCTAGCGCATTTCCGCGGTGTCTCCTTCCTTGTTCCAGGCCAGTT
>JAGWBL010000185.1 GCA_021295935.1 Pseudomonadales bacterium | reverse complement strand
CAACGGGATCACCGAGTCAGACAAACACGTCCCTGATCGGGTCATTGGAAAGGAGCCGGTCAAAGTCCTCCGCTTCGAGACGCCGGCCCCGCAGCGCCCGAACCGGCGTGGCCGCCACCTCGCCAAGAACCCGCAGCATCGCATACCGGGTCGCAGAGTCCCAAGCGACGTCCAGGCCCAACCCCCCGTCCTTGGAGACAAAGATTGCCTCACCGAACCATGCGAGTGGTCAAAATCGCTCACGACGAACCAGCGTCGTCGCAATCAGAGGCAAAAATGGTGAGGCGCAGTTCCGCATTGCCAAGAACCTCGTATACAGGTTGAATCCCGGACAATTGCCGGCTCCTCTCCAGAATGGCGGGGACGCCATTGCCGCGTCGGTCCATCAGCATCGTTCGTGGAGTATCCAGACCTGGGATGTCGGAAGGAACCGGACATCTGGCAAGCAGACCGATCAATGTCTCGTTGCGACTCGTCTGGCGATAAGCAAGATCGTCGACGGTCATCGTGTTCGGTAAGTTTCCCGGCGAATATAACTCGATGCGATCTGAAAACATATGTAGACGGATACGGCTTCCATGCATCGAGTAATCACGATGCGCGACCGCGTTGACGACAGCCTCGAACACGGAGGTCATGTCGTACTGTGGCTGATCAATGCGCCCCATCTTCTTCCGTGCGCGTACCGTCTGGTTTCGAGAGACGAACATGCACGCACCGGTGACCTGCTGATCGACTGGTCCAGTGAAGTCCTTTGCATCGATCTGATACCACGGCGAGTCGAGGGAGCTCGCCACGTCCCGCCCTCGGTACGCTACCGCCTGAATGTAAGCATGCGGCAACCATCGCTCCGGCCGATCAGTCCCCATGAGAACACCGGTAACGGTGGGGTGCCGTTCGTCGTCTCGCGACCTCTCGAGCATCCCCAGCTTCCGCGCAAGTGTCTCCAAATCATCCCGGTCCGTTTGGACACGGAAACGCTCGATACGGGCTGGATTCAGTTCGGCGAACAACGCACCGTGAACGGGCTGCTCGTCGAAACGAATCAGTCGTGACACGCTGCGTTGCTGATGCAAACGTACGAGGTAGTCGGGCTCCATCCGCCGTTTCGAGCTTCCGACGCGATGGAGATACCCGCCCGGACTTTCGTGGACAAACAAGCTCGGTTGCACTTCGACTCGAACGACGGGTTGCTCTTGACCGGTTGCATCCGGTAGTTCGAGTCGCTCAATCACGGGATGAAGCGACGGTTTGACTGAGTCTTGAACGATCTCGAACACGTACTGTTCAACCGCGTCGAGTTGCTCCAGGGGAATGCCGAGGACCTCATGTGTCTGGTCGTCGATCCCGAGCACGAACACGCCTCCTCGACTGTTGGCGAAGGAAGCCAGCTCGTCGGCCAACGAATCGCGGTGCGGTTCCCGAACCCTGTTTCCGGCAAAGCGGGCCTCCTTGAACTCGAGGAAGGTGTCCTCCCCGAGTCGAATCTTGGCCTGCAGCTCCTTCTTGCTGTCAAACATGGACCGGACTCCGACCCAACCGGCGATAGCGACGTTCGAATGCCTCGCGTCCGCCTTCCATCACCCGACAAACCTCCTCGCGCAAGGATGCTTCCTGCAAGCCACCGGCTTGCACGACACGACACTGTCCTCCCCGAAAATCGAGCACATGCAGCATCTCCGCATCACCGTTCACGACGATGTTCGGATTGTGCGTCACGACGATGATCTGCCGACGCCGCTTGTTCTCCTGCATCTGTCTCACGACCAGGTCGTAGAACAGATGGTTGTCGAGATCGTCCTCCGGCTGATCGAGCACCAATGGCTCTTCGCCGTGTGCGAGCAGGAAGGCCAGCATCGCGGCTGAGCGCTGCCCATCGGATGCCTGAACGATGGGGTGGAAGTCGGTTCCTTCGCCCGTGCGGCTGTACTCCACCTGCAACGCGTCCTCGGGGAACCATGTCAGCAGCTTGTCCAGAAACTCCGGCGAACGGCCGCGTTCCCGCGCGAGATAGTTGTTGAAGTGTCCCCTGAACTCCCTCTGTCCCGCGCATGCGGCGGCGAGACGATCCTTCAGCGCCTGGATTCGAGCTTCGACTCTCTGCGATTGGAGCACCGTCGAGTCCTCAGTCAAGTCGTCGAGTAGCTCTGCGACGCATCCGCGGCTTCCACCATCGCCGTCTGTTACCAGGATGTCTCCCTCAAAGCGGTCGTCCAGAACATTCAGTGTTTCGCGCAAGGAGCGCTCGACCACCCGAGGGTCGTTCCCGTACCTCCGGAGTCCGATTCGCACGAAACGATTGTTCGCCAAAGTCCCGGTCAGAAAGGCATCCCGCGCGGCGCTCACTTCGCGACGTACGGCCAGCACCCCATCGAGCAACGTCGTCGATCGGCCGAGCAGCTTGGCACGGGTTTCTGCCAGGGAATTCAGAGCTTCCAGCTCAGTGTCGAGCGCTTGCCGTTCACCGGTCAGGCGACCGTATTCATTCGGATCGGTGACGCCTTCCGCGCGCAGTGCCTCGACCAGAGTCCGGTATCGCCTGGCGACGTCATCCACATCAGCCTGCCATGTGCTCCTTGCCAGCGCGTCGCGCTGCTTCGCGACGATGCCACGCAGGCTCCGTGCGGCGTCCCTCAACGTCCGACTCGCGTCGCGGACCCCATCGGCCAACGAGCCAATGATCGAGATCGCCTCCCGGTCTTCTTGCAACTTCTATCGAAAGGGCCCTCTGGCAGATCTTCCGCTACCAGCGCCGAAGCAGCTTCTTCGATGCGGGCTGCGGCTGCTTCCGTCACCTCGAAGTGCCGGTCCACTTCTCGACGCTGACGACTGCGGGCACGATACGCGGTCAGGATCGATGTGTGCCCCGATTCCTCGAAGCGCTTCAACTTCCGTTCGACATCATCTCGTTTGACCACGATATCGTCCCGGCGGGCCAGCTTACTTTCCATCTCCCGAATCCGGGCGCACACGGCCAAAAACGCATTGCGCGCTTCTTCCAGCTTGCCATGGAGCACGTCGACCCCTGCTGCCTCGTCGATCACCTGCAACAAGGCTTGCTGGTTCTCACCGGCCAATTCGGCGATCTGGCCTTGACTCA
>JAGWBL010000184.1 GCA_021295935.1 Pseudomonadales bacterium | reverse complement strand
CCTCAGGGGCAAAGCACATCGAGACCCTTACTGCCGGGCCACAGGGTTTCAGCCTCGACAACGTCTACTGCATGGCCGGGATCCCAAGCGGTCTTGAGTCGATGCTGCAGACGATTCAATTCAAGGGCGGACCGCTGACACACACCTTCTCGCTCACGGTGCACGTGGGGGAGACCCACGTCTCGAGTCAACTTGCCGCGATTCAGGAGCAGTTCGACGAGCATGTGGAGATCGGCAGCTATCCGTTCTTGCGCGACGGCACCTACGGCACAACGGTGGTTCTCCGAGGAACCGACAAGCAGAAATTGCAACAAGCGTTGAATCGATTGCAGGTTGAACTCGAGCAACTGGGTGTGGAAGCACTGGACATCCAGCGGTCAGCGCCGAGTGCGCCCTTCGCTCCCTGACCGACGCACTCGTCGAACAGGGCACCGAGGTACCTTCAACGAAGGAGGGTCATCAATCTTGGTGGTTCATGGGGTGTTGGACTTGCCACTTTCAGGCGTCTGGTGCAAGCTGCGGTCGTCTGCAGCGTATGCCAGCCAGTCCCCCGAGAGGCTCCACCCGGAAGAGGACACAAACGACTCGCGGAGGCTGGTTCGCAAAGTGGATTCGCTCCGTCGGAGAGTGGCGCTTCAGGCTCCGATCGGGGCCGAGGCGTTGTTGGACGCTCGTGAGTTGCACCACTGGCGGCAAACATGCGATCCGTCGGTTCCTCGAGGTGGATCCGGACGGATTCGAGCAGTCGTTGCGCAAGCTCCGGGCCTACGTCATCATTGTTCGCCTCGCGGCACCCTTCCTTCCGTCACATGGCACACTGGTGCTTGAGAAAGGCAGCTTGGCCCGCAACTGTCCACCACCGGGGACTTTCGGCCTGTCGACTGCCGGCAAGGCCTTGAATTGGACCCAACCCGATTCCTGTGCGCAATACCGGGCGACTGCATCTCTCGCGTTCCTGCAACGCCGCCAGACTCGTATATTGGAGGCGGTGCCCGGATGGCGAAACAGGTAGACGCAAGGGACTTGAACCCGATTGAGCGCCAAGGAGGGAAACCCCTTGGTGGATGGAGTCAAACTCGGGGAAACCTCGGAACAGATGCACCGTGGCAATCCCGAGCTAAGCCCGACGACTGCTGGTCAGACGGAAAGTGTAGAGACTTGACGGCTCCCGCCTAAACTGGTTGCAAAGCCAGCATGGCGAAGAGAAAGTCCAGACCCCAAACTGCACTTGTGCGGGTGGCGAAAGCCATAGTGGCAGGAAAATCCCTCGAGGGCAACCTCGTGCCGGTTCGAGTCCGGCTCCGGGCACCACCGAACAGTCAGCGCTTCAGCCTACGGCTCGTCGAGCAATCCGGCACGCCGGTCTCGCTCGATCGCTGACGCCTCTCGCGCCTCTGGCTTGCCCAGACCTCCGCCTCCTGGCGTCTCCATGACCAGGGTCGCTCCAGCGGGCACAACGTCCCGGCCCTTTGCACGAAGCGCCTCCCCATCCTTGAGATAGACGCGCCCAGGAGCTCCGTCACCGCCACCAAAGCGGCCCCGAGCCGGATGTCCGACCCTCTCGAACATCTTCGAGATCACAAACGGCGCACCCTCCGCGTGAGCGACCTCGATAACCTGACCCAATCCACCGCGGTACTGTCCCTCCCCTCCGCTGTTGGTTCGGAATTCTCGTCGCCAGAAGTGGAGAGGCGAAGTCACTTCGTTCACCTCCGTCGATGTCGTGCGAACTCCGGACGGAAACGCTGTTGTAGAGAGCCCGTCCTTTCCATTGCGCGCTCCGGTGCCGCCATTGAAGATGGGATTGATGACGAAACGACGGTTCTCCAGGTTCCCCTGACTCCCGCCCGTGCTCATCAGCACAGGGTTCCAGATGCACGAGGCGCCCTCTGCAAGCACCCGCTCCGGCACAACTTGGGCAAGACAACCGATCACCACGTCCGGAAGCATCTGCCCGAGTGCGTGACGCGCTGATACTGCACACGGCGGGAGCGCGTTCAGGATGCTCCCTTCGGGCGCCGTGACTCGTACCGAGGAAAGCGATCCGACGTTGTTAGGCACATCGCGTCCGACCAGGCAGCGCACTCCGAATGTCGCGTAGGCCTGGGTGTAGTTCAAGGGAACGTTGATGCCGAATTCCGAGACTGGGGACGTGCCATCGAAACTCACTTCAACGTGCCTGTCGTGAATCGTCAACTGGCAGTCAATGTGCACCGGTTGGTCGTACCCGTCCACATCCATGGCGTACGCGTAGGTGCCGCGCGGGAGCTCGTGGATTTCGTCTTCCATGGCGCTCAGCGAAGACTTGCAGATGTGGTCCGACACGTCCTCCAGGCCGTCAAGCGAAAACTCCTCCATCAGGTGCAACAGTTGTTGCTTGCCCTTGTCGTTGCAAGCTGCAAGTGAATAGAGGTCGCCTTCGGCAACGACAGGATCGCGCACGTTCGCGGTGATGAGCGTCATCAGCGTCTCGTCCCGTTTGCCTTCCCGGAACATGGGGAGAATTGGAATGTGGATTCCCTCCTCGAACACTTCATGGGCGTCCGGGCCGAACCCTCGTCCTCCCACATCCGCGATGTGACTGGTCGATGCGAACAGCGCAACGGGTCGTTCCAAGAAGAACACGGGCGTGACGACCGTGAAGTCGTTGAGGTGTCCCGTCATCAACCAAGGATTGTTGGAAAGGAACACGTCGCCAGATCGCATGTCCGACAACGGATAGGCGTCCAGGAAGTGGCCCACGGCCAAAGCCATGGCATTCACGTGGCCCGGTGTTCCCGTCACTGCCTGAGCGAGCATCCGCCCGGAACAGTCGAACACTCCTGCCGAGAGGTCGCCAGCTTCGCGGACGACGGTCGAGAATGCGGTGCGCATCAGGGTCTGCGCTTGTTCCTCCACAATCGAGAGAAGGCGATTCCAGACAATCTGACGTTGCACGTTTCCCAACATCGCAGGCCGCCTACCCAGCTGGCGATTGTCGAGACAGAACAAGGTCGTGGTCGGGGTTGACATCAGCGAGTAACCCGCTGGGCAGAACTGTCGTGGTCTGGCCCTCGAGGATGTGCGCGGGTCCCGCCACTCTGTGGCCAGAGGCAAGATCGGCACGTTG
>JAGWBL010000183.1 GCA_021295935.1 Pseudomonadales bacterium | reverse complement strand
CCTACGCACCATAGATGGCCGGCGACGAAGGCCCTTGCGCTGCTCGGCCTGTCGCTCAGGCGTCGAAACGAAAGTCAGGAGTCTGCGCCCGGCCCAAGCTGTCGTGGCCCAGCAGACCGAACGGCGATCAGGATCGAAGTTGCTCGAGCACTCTGGACGCCATGTTCTCCGAGTGTCCGGTAGAACCCAACGCCGTTCGGTCGGCAATGTCTCCGAATCTCTCCCTGAGCCTTTGGCATATCTGTGACGGCTCCGCCACTATCGCGAACTCCTCCAGCAAGTCGTCCGAGAACAGGTCTCCCATCTCTCTCCATTTGCCTCTTTTCGAGAGCGAGTTGAGCTCTGGCTGCAGGGCCCCCGCACCCACGCTCTCCAACACGATGCGATACGCGGGAGTCGATCCGTAGAACGCGAGCTGTTGCTTGACCCCGGCCTTCACTTGCTCGAGTTCGGTTTCGTTGTCGGCCGCCACAATGAAGACCGGAACGGCGATCTCGAAGTCGCCACGCGACTTGCCTGCACGTTCCCATCCCCTTTGCAGGGCCGGCAATGTCGTCTCACGCACGTAAGTCTCGGTGGTGAAGGCGTGCACCAGCAGCACATCGGCGACCTCGGCCGCTACCTCGGTCATGCGTGGGCCCACAGCGGCTAGCGCCACCCTTGGGGGTCCAAAGCTCGAAGCGCCCGGGCTGAAGAACGGGGTCATCAGAGTGTGGGTGTAGAAATCTCCCCGAAAATCCAGTCGTGCACCATCATGCCAGCTTGACCAAATGGCCCGCAACGCAAGAATGAATTCGCGCATGCGTGCCGCCGGATTCGACCAGGGCATGCTGTACCGCTTGGTGATGTGGGGCTTGATCTGGGATCCCAACCCCAGCGTAAAGCGTCCCTTCGAGACGATGTTCAGATCGTTCGAAATGTAGGCCAGAGCCATCGGCGTCCGTCCGAAGGCGACCGCGATGCTGGTTCTGAGTTCGATTGCACTCGTGTGAAGCGCGGCCTGCGCCAGGGGCAGGAACGGGTCGTGAGCAGTCTCGGCGGCCTGTACCGCCGCAAATCCAGCTGCTTCCAGTTTCCGCGCCTGCTCCCCAACCGATTCAAGATCCCATCTCAATCCTGCATCCACTCTCATTTGTGCACTCGCTTCCTTCTCCATGCCATCCCTCCGTCCGGAGCAGCCTGAATTTTCACCTCACCAAGCCCACGTGATCGCTCCAATTGTGACTTGGCCGAATGCCGTACTTGAATCCGAGTGTCGGGAACTAGCAAGACCGACGCGTTTCCCGGTGGCTTGCCAGCAGATTCCGCATCCGGAGACGAGTTCGGGCCACGCGAGCGCGCCAACCAAGGCAGCGCAATATCGAGTCAACAATCCAGAGAGATTCGAGTCACACCCCGCACTTCAAGTGGCGCGCGAAACAGCATCCTCTGGGCAGCGAACGTTGGCCGAGAGCCCCGGCCCAATGCTGAAACCCTTCGTTTGCACTTCAACCTGGCTTCAAGAGCGGTGGAAACTGTTCATGGCGGATCCCAGAGAACCGTGTTGCCTGCACAAGAGCAGGCTGTGCCTTTCCTTCGAGATACATCGCGTCTTGACCCTCCTTCGCAGCGACTTCCAGACACATCGTCAACGAATGAATTCGGCATGATCCTCCGTCGGCGTTGCACAGCCTTGCCGCTTCATTCCGAAACTTCGACTCCGAACGAGAGGCTTCTCGAGTTCGATGCCGGTCAGGTGCTCCGCGCTGGCCCGCTGGAAGAACCGATCCCGAGTACGAATCGTCTGGAGGGCCTGCGCGAAGAAGTCAGCAGACGCGCAACATCGTGGGCGATCGAACGTGTGGTGCCGTCTCTGATTCAGCGGCAACGACACCGAAACTCGCGTTTGAATCGGTGCCGACGTGTCAGAGTTCACCCGATTTCAGGTTACATCCAGATGTTCGAAGGTCAGTACCTGCCTCCAAGCTTGGAGTGATCCCACGACATGAACCGCTCCGGAGCGAAGAGCAGCGCGACGCGTTTCTTCGCCGTCCTCTCCAATCCGGATCGGATCGGCTGGTTGTCATCCATTCCCGATACCCGACGCTTCTTGGCAATGCCCATCAGAACATCCAGAACCACTCTCTCCTCCGCGACGATTTCAGCCCGAGCCTCCACCACCACGCCCTTGAGTTCCGAGTACAGGTCTCCAGACTCAACAACCAGGCTCGCCCGGGGGTCGCGACGAAGATTAAGCACCTTTTGACTCTTGGCGAACGTCGTGCAGCAAATCGTGCCGTGGCTGTCGATACAGAACCACATCGGCATCGGGTGGGGATAGCCACGTCGGCCGTTCGAGACCAGGAGGATGGTTCGGGCTTGGTTCAGGAACGCGTGACGTTCCTGCTCGTCGAGTTCGATGGTTCTGCGCCGGGAAGACATCGTGTCCGTGATGAGCCGGTAACTGCCTTGATGTTTACGGGCCTCGCGAGATCTCGACAGAGTGCGAGCGTTTGCCGGTTCGGAACGGCATGTTCGTATCGAGGAGAACTGCAGTATCTTCGTTTGATCCGCAGTCGAAGTGGTCTAATAGCACGCTGCGGCAAATCCAGGCCACGCACACAGGCGCCCGAACCGCCGCGCTCACCCTGCATTTGCACTTCACGAATCCATGAACGTCCACGAATCACGGTTATCGCCCGACATGGAACCGGACACGACCGTCCGGGTTGGCGAAACCTTCGACATCGATGCAGACTTCGAGGTTCCGGCGTTCAGCGAACGCAACGACTATGTTCCGGACGTGGACTCAGCGTACCGGTTCGAACCTGTCTTCACGCGTGGAATTCTTGCGGGATTTGCGCACAACCGCAGGGTCATGATCCAGGGCTATCACGGCACCGGCAAGTCAACGCATATCGAACAGGTCGCCGCCCGTCTCAACTGCCCATGCAACCGCGTGAATCTGGACAGCCACATCAGCCGCCTCGACCTCGTAGGCAAGGACGCCATCGAGATCCAGCACGGCAAGCAGGTCACGGCCTTCAGGGAAGGCATCCTTCCTTGGACTCTTCAGCGAGCGGCTGCGCTTGTGTTCGACGAGTACGACGCCGGGCGACCGGATGTGATGTTCGT
>JAGWBL010000182.1 GCA_021295935.1 Pseudomonadales bacterium | reverse complement strand
CGCAGTTCAGTCAGCGGAGCTCCTCGTTGCTCGCCAACTTCTCATCGAAGCCAAGCTCCAGGTCCTACTTGATTTTCGTCAGCGATCGGTCAAGATGGGCGTGGGGTACGATGTACCTCTTCGATGGGTCGTGTTCGGCGTCGTAGCTCCACTCGTGGATCCCCATCTTCTGGCTGATCAGGTTCACGCCTGGCGGCGGACGATCCTTTCGGGGATCCCTGCCTTGGCAGAACAGGTGAATGGAGATGGCAGCACGATGCGCGTGTGCGGAGGCCCAAATGATGTTCTCCGGGCCGAGTGCCGAATCGCCGCCGAAGAACACTTTGGGATTGGTCGACTGAAGGCTCTCCTCGTCGAGAATGGGGCAGTCCCACTTGTCGAACTCGATGCCCAGATCCCGTTCTATCCACGGGCAGTGATTCTCCTGTCCGATTGCCATCAAGACATGGTCGCACTCCATGAAGACGTCAGGCTCGCCTGAAGGAACGTACTTGAGACGGCCGCCCTCCTCCACCGGTCGCACGCACGCGAAGACGATGCCCTTGAACCTGCCGTTCTCGTGGACGAATTCCTTGGGCGGACGGTTGTTGATGATGGGAATGCCCTCCGCCATGGCGTCTTCCTTCTCCCAGTCACTCGCCTTCATGACTTCAAATGCCGATCGCACGACCACGGTCACCTGTTCGGCGCCAAGGCGCTTGGATGTTCGGCAGCAATCCATGGCGGTATTGCCGCCACCCATGACGATGACCTTGCCTTGAATGGAATCCGTGTGGCCGAACGCCACGCTGGCGAGCCAGTCGATGCCGATGGAGACATGCGCGTCGACTTCGCTTCGCCCGGGCAGGCTCAGGTCCCTTCCTCGAGGTGCTCCGGTTCCCACGAAGTAAGCGTCGTAGCCGCGGTCGAGCATCTCCCGCATGCTGGTGATGTCTTGCCCGTAATGGGTGTTGACTCCCATGTTGACGATCAGGTCGACCTCCTCTTCGAGGACGTCCGATGGAAGACGAAAGGCGGGAATCTGACTCCTCATCATGCCTCCGCCGGCCGGGTCCCGCTCGAACATGTCGACTTCGTATCCGAGAGGCAACAGATCCCGGGCCACCGCAAGAGAGGCGGGTCCGGCGCCCAGCAAGGCTATCCGCTTGCCGTTCTTGCGCCTGGGAACCTTCGGCAGGTAGTTGGAGATGTCACCTCGGTGGTCCGCGGTGACCCGCTTCAGCCGGCAGATAGCCACCGGTTTTTCCTCCGTGCGAACGCGACGGCAAGCGGGCTCGCACGGGCGATCGCACGTCCGCCCGAGAATTCCCGGAAACACGTTGGATTCCCAATTGATCATGTACGCTTCGGTGTAGCGCTGCTGCGCGATCAGGCGGATGTACTCCGGCACGGGTGTGTGCGCCGGGCAAGCCCATTGGCAGTCTACGACCTTGTGGAAGTAGTCGGGATTTCGGATGTTGGTTGGTTGCATGGAGCCGAAGCGGTCGAGGCCCGTCGGGTGACCAGGTTCTCTTGACCTCGTCTGGGCTGCTATTGTCCCAAAAAAGCGCTCGCTAACACATTCCCGATCCGATTCGCGCTGCAAAATGGACGGTAGCCACCAAGGGTTGCACATGGTTCTCCCAGCGATTCTCAAGACAATTCCCTGGGGACGAGTTGACTGAGCTGATGGCAAGAGCGCTTGATCGACTAGACAGACTGAACGTTCCGCGTGCCGGGCAGGCCCTCTATTGGCAGGAGTGTCATGGATGTGCCAGCAGCCTCGCCATCGCGCGCTTGTGCAGGACTCGAACGGCACCCGGTATCGTGGTGACCGAATCGCAGGAACAAGCGTTCCAGGTCGCCAACGAGCTGGAATTCTTCGACCCGGAGCATCCAGTGGACGTTTTTCCGGATCTGGAGACCCTCCCCTACGACACTTTCTCGCCACAGAGCGATGTGGTGTCCGAACGGCTGACGTTCCTGACGAAGCTGCAGACCGGCGCTGCTCGCCTGATGGTCGTGCCGATGCGCGCGTTGCAGTCTCGGCTGCCTCCTGCGGAGTTCGTGCGATCGCAGACCATGGTCTTCGAGACCGGCGACGACTTCGACTGCCGCACCCAAAGCCATGCCCTGGCTGAAGTCGGTTACCGGGTTGTTGACCAGGTCCTGGAGCCTGGAGACATGGCAATCCGCGGTTCGATCTTCGACATCTACCCGGTGGGTTCGGCAGTACCCATCCGCTTGGACCTGTTCGACGAACGGATCGACAGCATCAGGGAGTTCGATCCGGAGAGTCAACGAACGACTGGACACACGGACGCGACGCGTTTGATGCCTGCGAAGGAGTATCCGCTGGACAACGACGCGATCGAACTGTTTCGCACGGCGTGGCATGTCGCCTTCGATGGCGACGCCCGCAACAGCCCGACCTACCAGCAGGTTTCGGAGGGCATCGCGGCGGAAGGGGTTGAGTGCTACCTGCCCCTGTTCTTCGAAGAGACGCAGTCGCTGTTCGACTACATGCCGGCAGAGGCGTTGTTCATTCTGGAATCGGGCGCGCACCAAGCTGCCTTGGATTTCTGGTCAGAGGTCAACGATCGATACGCGAAGCTGGGCGACGATCCAGCCCGTCCTCTTCTTCCCCCTCGACGCCTCTATCTTCACCCGGAGGAGATCCAGCAGCGCTTAAGGCCCTACTCCCGCATTGGACTGGATCACGAAAAGACCCGCAAACGTCATGTGGTCTCCCTTGGCGCTTGCGAACTGCCGAGTGTGGATGCGCGGCCTAGAACACAGGATCCGATCCAACGGCTGAGGAAGTTCTTGGGCAACGTCGAGAGACGGGTTCTGGTCACCGCCGAGACGCGCGGGAGACTGGATCACCTTGACGACTTCCTGAAGCGAGGCAGCGTCGTAGCGACTCAGGTCGGCGGTTTTGCCTAGTATCTGGCAGGGACCTCGGAGGCGTCCATCGCGGTGGCGCCGCTCGATCGACCGCTTTGGTTGGACGATGTCGTCGTGCTGTCCGAGTCCCAGATCTTCGGACCGGTTGGACGATCTGGCCGGCGACGTCTCGACACGAAGACCACCGATCCCGATCTTGCCATCCGAAACTTGACGGAATTGCGGATCGGTGCTC
>JAGWBL010000181.1 GCA_021295935.1 Pseudomonadales bacterium | reverse complement strand
ACCACCGCCCAAGCGAACAGAACCGACGCCACCTTCCACCATCCGAGCCAGATGGACAGACCGAGCAAAGGGGCCAGCGCCAGCCGACTCGTGGACAGCATGTTGGCAGCACTCACGATCGAGAGCCAATCCAGAACCAGGACGAAACGGAATCTCGGTCAGCAGTCCTCATCGCAGTTAACCGGCCCGAGAGTGCGAGCCTGCGAGCAGGACTCGGTCTGGTATAGTACGGTCGCCTTGCCATCCGCTGCACGAGTTCACACCTAAGAGAACCGTCGCCAGGCCATGACCCAACTGTCGATACTTGAATATCCGGATCCTGCACTCCGTCAGTCCGCGGCGCCGGTTGAGAACGTCGACTCCTCCATCGAGAAGCTTGTCGACGACATGCTGGAAACCATGTACTCGGCGAATGGGGTTGGTCTTGCCGCCGTCCAGGTGGGCGTGCCGTTGCAGGTGATCGTGGCAGATGTCTCCGAGACCAAGAAACAGCCGATCGCCCTGATAAATCCCGAAATCTCCGACATGACCGGCGAACAGGAACTGATTGAGGGTTGCCTTTCGGTTCCAGGGGCCTTTGCTCGAGTGAAGCGGGCGAAGCAGATAGAAGTGAAGTGTCTCGACAAGCACGGCGACGCTGTGACCCACGAAGCCGACGATCTTCTCTCGGTTTGCTTCCAGCACGAAATCGACCATCTCACGGGAGTGATGTTCCTTGATCATCTTTCCCGGCTGAAGCGGACTCGAATCGCTCGGTCGTTTACGAAGAAGCGAGCCGCCGCCTAAGCCGGAAATGAAACTCGGGTTCGCTGGATCCCCGGCATTTGCCGTGGAGATCCTCAACCGGCTTGTCTTGGATTCCAGGCACGATGTCGTGCGCATCCTGACCCAGCCGCGCAAGCCTGCGGGCCGAGGTCGTGCAGTGGTGGATTCACCGATCGGAGAGCGTGCGCGCCAACTGGGCATCCCATATCTGGCCCCGTCGGATGCTTGGGCGCGCCGCACTGGTGTCTGGAAGGACTTGGACTCTGTCGTCGTCGCCGCCTACGGCCGCATCATTCGATCTCAGCACCTCTCCGAACCACGGCACGGATGGTTGAACGTGCATCCGTCTCTCCTTCCTCGATGGCGGGGCGCCACGCCGGTCGAGCACGCCCTGCTTCACGGCGATGCCGAAACCGGCGTGTCGATCATGCATGTCAGCGAAGAGCTCGACGCCGGGCCCGTGTACCGAGCTGTACGAGTTCCGCTCGGGCCTGACGACAGTGCTGCCGAGCTCTCCAGACGTCTCGCAGGGATGGGAGCGGATCTTCTCGTCAAGGTCCTCGACGGGCTCGACGAAGGCAGCCAGCCCGCGCCCGACCCCCAGCCATCCGAGGGGGTCACCTATGCCCCGCGCCTTTCGGCCTCTGATGCTCGCATCGATTGGACGCTGTCCTCGGACAGGGTCGATCGCAAGGTCCGCGCCTTTGTGGGTCGGGGCGGCGCCTACACCACTTCCGGGGCCTTGCGGATGAAAGTCCTCAAAGCCTCACCAGTTTCCGGTCGCTTTGCACCCGGTCAGATCGCACGCGAGGGTGCGGATCTCGTTCTGGGTTGCGGTGAGGGCGGCTTGCTTCTCGAGTCGGTGCAACTCAACCGGGGTCGCGGAAGAGCGCTGGACATTCAGGCCGCTTTGAACGGCTATCCGTCCCTTTTCAGAGCCGGCTATCAGTTCGATGTCAAACTCTGATCCTCGACTCTGCGCAATCCGAGCTCTCGCAAGGGTGGTTGCGGGCTCGCATCTTCAGGACGTCTTGGCGGAGTTCGATTCCCACATGCACCGCGGCCTGATTTACGAGATCACGTTCGGGGTCCTGCGCCACTGGTTCTCCCTCAATGAACTTCTTGACAGGACTCTGGACCAGCCTCGGCGGCTGAACAACACTCTCACCAAGTGCGCTTTGCTTGCCGGGATTTACCAGCTTGCACACATGAAGACGCCCAGCTACGCCGTCGTGTCGGAATCGGTTAGGGTCGTTCGTCAGCTCAAGCAGCGCTGGGCAACCGGCCTGGTCAATGCAACCTTGCGGAATTGTTCTCTTGATCATCGGCCGTCAAGCGCCTCCGCAGTGCATGAGGCGCCGAGGTGGTTGATCCAAGCGTTGCAGTCCGAACACCCCGATCAATGGTCAACCCTGCTGCGGACACTCCGGACGCGGGCCCCTCTTGCGCTCAGGGTGAATGCCCGCCGAGGAGATGTCGATGCCTACGTGGCCAAATTCGGTTCGGGGTTGTCGTTGCGGACGGGCTTTGACAGCTACTCCTTCACGCTGGCCAAACCACTGCCGCGATCCGAGCTTCCCGCGCACTCCGAGCGTTGGGTGACCATTCAGGACGAGACCTCCCAACGCGCTATCTCCATCTTGGATCCTCGGCCGCACGATCGTGTGCTGGATGCCTGCGCCGCACCCGGAATCAAGTCGCTGCAGTTGGCGGAGCGTCACCCGGACATCGAACTTGTCAGCATCGATGTCGACGCGAGCGCTTCCGCGTGGTTGGATCAGGAATGCACGCGATTGGGCGTGGCGGCCAATGTCTCCAGCGGCGACGCCACCACGCTTGATTGGTGGGACGGCGAGATGTTCGACAGGATCTTGCTCGATGCACCTTGTTCGGGTACAGGAACCCTGCGGCGACACCCCGACATCAAGATCCACAGGAGGCCTGCGGACGTGGACCGGGTCGCCAGGCTTCAAAGCGAGTTGTTGAGGAACTTATGGCGAACGCTCAAGCCGGGTGGCACCCTGCTGTACACCACCTGCTCCATACTGGAACGAGAGAACCAGTGCGTCGTTGAGGCGTTTCTGGAATGCACATCGAGTGCGGAGTCCGCGCCCTTGTCAGTCGCGGAAGGATGCAGCCGGACCGTTGGACAATTGGTGCTGCCGCAGGAAGGGGGTGGAGACGGTTTCTACTTCTGCCTGCTAACGAAGACGCGAGACTGAAGCATGAAGATCCTGATTCTCGGTGCTGGCCTGGTGGGGGCGACTATGGCGGATCATCTGCTCGCGCCGAAGTCCACGAACGATGACCTCGTCGTCGACATGAACACGGAGCGACTCGAGGAACTCTCCGAACAACAGGA
>JAGWBL010000180.1 GCA_021295935.1 Pseudomonadales bacterium | reverse complement strand
GGCATCGACGCAATCTGCTTCGTTGCTCCCCCAGCGATTCGGTCCAATTTGCGAAGTAAACGCGACTGGACGCACCGACTCCCAACCCGTAGCAACCATCAGTCACACAACGCTCCTCGGGTCGATCTTCATTAAGGTCCGGTCACGAGTCGCTCTAACCCGAACCATGTTCCTGCCAAAGCGATAGGCGATACTGAGGAACAGAAGTGTGCTACGCTTCCTGTGATCCCTGACACGGTTCGCTTTCGCACCGGACGCCCTTTGCGCGTCCGCAACACGTGCATCGGCCCAAGAGCATGGAGCTGGGCTTCCGCTGTTCAACCCTCCGCGTCATGGGTGTCGTTGCAAAATCTGAACGCGCCAAGCGGGATTGCACCACACTTCACCGCGCGCCCCGAGACCACGCCACCGGCACCAAGCGCTTCTGACTGTTCGACGAGGAAAGAGCGGCACCTCCCGAGATTCTGCGATTGCATCTCTATCACAGCTTCTCCTTCCCTAGTCCAGTGCGAAGGTGCGGGCTCTAGCCCGTCCGAACCATCGCAACGGCGAAGATTTCAGCGACTCTCGCAGGCCTCGATGCGGGTCCATCGCCCACTTGTGCTCGCGCATGAAACTCTAGCGTCCATCCATCCATTCGATGGCAAACCGAGAGGCTCGCCTGGTGATGAATCTGCACGGGCCGCTCACCGGCAAGCCCGTTCGGTTAACCTTCACCAATGACGGGTTCCTGACTCAAGGGAGGATGGACGCACACAATGCACCGTGTTGCGGTTTCTTGCGTACGCTCGAGATGTCTGCGGGTCAGTCTCGTTGTTCCCTCACTGCTCCTCGCGCTGCCTTCCTTCGGCTCGGGCCTCCTGGGCGAGTGGAGCATCAACATCGACCCGAGGGAAATGCCGGACGGCTACAAGGAAACCCGGCAGGTAGGAACTCGATGGAACAACGTCGTGTGGGTCGGCGGACTTCCGGTGCCTCTCCCGACAGGCAGGTCTTCTGTCGGAAATCCCAATCTCAGGGAACCGCTCATCACGAAGTGCGAAGAATTCTCGCTGTCGCGGGAGGCCGACGTCATCAGATTGGATTGCGGCGAGGCCGGCACATACAACTATCGGTTGGGAGAGTATCGAGGACGCACCGTCAAGCTCTCCGAACGCAAGCTGACGGAGAAGTACAAGTCCACCAACCGCAGCGTCTACACTGAGTATCTGCTTGACAAGCACGGGATCCTGAACGTGCGTGTGGCGTTGCGAATGGGCAAGGTAAAGTCAGAGTACCGTCGAATCTTCGGGCCTTCCTCCGCAGGCGCAGCCGAAGGGCAAGAGAGTCCAGGCATTTCGGATCAGGCTGCTTCGACCGCGCCGAATGACGTGGGGACCGAACCAAGCGAATCGAACTGACGCGATTGCTTGTCGCGCATCGGTTTGGACTGGAAGTCGACCAGCGACCGAACAAGCTTCAACCGAGCCGGTGGTGCCATCGGGGGCGTGGTGCGAGCCTGCGTTTCAACTGGACTTCATGATGCGACCGAGCCTTGCTTGGCCGAGCGTCGTATCCGTGCGGTTCTGCCAGTTCGGCTCGCTCATCCTGTGAGGCCTTGCTGCAACCATCCACCAAGCAAGCATCGGATCCGCCAATCGGATGCCGACGCTGCCACGACAGCAAGAAGCGGCCCGCTCTACTGTCTTACAGGTGCGCAGGTGACGCCAGGCTGGCGTATGCAAACCTCGTTCGGCTGTCTCCGAAGCTTCGGACGCATGTCCGAGGTGTCCTTGTCCGAGGCAAGTCGTGGCGGCTCGCACTTGATCTGGGCCGCGATCCAGCCTCGCTCGGTCCAAACCTGATCTCGAGTGCTGTAGTCGATGGAACCGCACCGTCGGACAGCAAGTGCATGAAACCACGGATCCACCATCCTGCTGGGATGCTCGGCCAGCACCGTCTCGCCCAAGTCGCGGGGGCCCAAGGCAACGCTCGTGTAGTCCTGGAAGGTCTTGGGCGAAAGCAACCAGTCACTCGCGAATCTGTCGATTGGCACCGGACGCAACGCGCGATCCTGCCGGTCATCTTCCTTGGAACACATGAACGCGTGGAAGACGAACCCGCACTCGGTGAACTCGATGCTCTTTGCCTCGCCCGTGGGTATCACCACCCCGTCCGGACAAGCGCGCAACACATCCCGGGCATTCGCTCGGTCTATCAGCGGAAACCAGCGATTCGGATCCGGTCTGTCGGTACGAATGAAGTTGGTGAGTGTGAGTGCGTGCTTCAATTCGAAGTACTCGGGAACAGGCACCTGATCGAGCGCCAACGTGGTGTCGTCCCGAGGTTCGTTCGCAACTGGCAGGCTCGAACAGCCTGTGCCGAACAACGCCAGCATTGCCACGCACGTCAAACGTTGACACACAGGATACGACAGATCTCGAAGTGCGTTCAGCCTACGTACGCAATCAACAGGCAAAGCAGAATCGATCCGTCCAACTGTCGGAATCCCGATTGTAGCCTAGCGCCAGGTAACGGTTCTCCACAAGACAAGCGTTCACAGCAAACTACTGGTTGTCGGAATCAGTGAGGGAGGGATTCCGCAACCGCAGCACCGCATCCGGAAAAATCGGCACTCGGATCCGGATTCGCACCGGAAACTCGTGGCCCGACACTTGGGCGTGCCAAACATCGATCTTGCGCACCCGGCCAGTGTGGTAGGTGAATCGATACTTGCATCGGTCCGCGTCGCCCGCAAAGTGATCTGCGCCCTGCTTGACTGCATCGCCCGCCTTGATGTCGATCAGGTCGATCTCATACGGGTCCTCGCCGTCGTGAACGACCATCTCCCTTCGACACCCTCCAGAGAGAAACAGAGCTGACATCAGATCGTCTCCCGGTGGTAGGTCCATGATCTTGCTCGTCCGCTTTCGACCGTGCACTGTCGTCGTGCCGTGCGCCGCCAGCACGATCTTGCTGTTGCCCTTGCGAAGGTTCTCTTCCATCACAAGATAGGCAGTCGACCGCGGGACCCTGCCGACGAATCGGCCAATGGAAGTGAACCTCCCGTTCCACCGTATGAAACTCTCTATCGGACCACCGGTGTTGAACAGCCCGGTGAAGAAGTAGTCGTCACCTTCAATGCAGATGTCCGCGGACAACTGCCCGGCGCGCAACGAGCCAA
>JAGWBL010000179.1 GCA_021295935.1 Pseudomonadales bacterium | reverse complement strand
TCGAACCGCCGAATCGCTGTTGGAGGACAACGTCGCGCCATTCGACATTTCCGTAGGTTACGAAGTTCTGGAACATGTGCCTGACTACCGCAGGACCGTTGCAGCCATGGCCGATCTGACCCGTCCCGGCGGGCACGTCTTCATCACCGGAATCAACCGCACCCTCTACTCCTACGCGATGATGGTGCTCGGCGGAGAGTACCTGCTGGACCTTCTGCCCAAGGGCACTCATGACTACGAGAAGTTCATGAAGCCGTCAGAGCTTGCATCCGCCGCCCGACAAGCCGGGCTGAGAACCAAGGAAGTGCGTGGCTTCGCCTACAACCCGTTTACCCGGCAATGCCGACTCACGGAGCAGCCCCGAGTCAATTACTTCCTGCATGCCCAAAAGCCCTGAACATCGACACGACCGGGACCATCCGTCGTCGCTAGCCCGCAGAGTGATACTGGTAACGGGTGCGGGAGACGGCATCGGCAAGGCCGCCTCCGTTGCGTTCGCAGCGCAAGGCGCAAGGCTTGTGCTGCTTGGCAGGACGCGAAGGAAACTGGAACAAGTCAGCGACACCATCCAGGCGAGGCGCCTTGAAACCCCGCTGATTGTGCCGGTCGACCTTCATGGCCTCGGCCCTGAACAGGCGAAGACGCTGGCTGAGGGCATCAACAGGGAGTTCGGCGGGCTGGACGGAGTGTTGCATAACGCCTCGATTGTCGGGCCGAAGGTGCCGATCGAACGGTTCCCGCTGGACGAGTTCCGAAAGGTCTTGAGCGTGAACTTCGATTCAGCGGTTGTGCTGACCCAGGCCCTTCTTCCGCTTCTGTCCCAGAGCGCTGACGCGTCAGTGGTCTTCACCTCGTCAGGAGTGGGCAAGCGTGGTCGAGCGTACTTCGGGGCCTATGCTGTGTCCAAGTTCGCGACAGAAGGTCTGGCAGAAGTGTTGGCGGACGAACTGCGCAACACTACGAGGATCCGAGTGAACGTTGTCGATCCCGGACCTACTCGAACCGCCCTGCGGGCGGCGGGCTTTCCGTCCGAAGATCCGATGTCGCTGCCCGCACCAGAAGACCACATGCCGCTCTATCTCTTTCTGATGGGTCCCGAATCTGCAGGCGTGACCGGCAGGCGATTCTCGGCCAAAGGCTGGCGCGCCGGGTGATCCGGCTTGCGTCAGGGTTGTCTTCGGCCGCCTAGTTCATTCTGGTCTTCGATCAACAGGGACTTGACCAACCTCGTCGGCCTTGGATGTCGGTGCGGTCTCCCGTGCTGGGCATGTCCTACCATTCGACACAACGCAGCCACATCGCCTGGAACGAGCTCGTGGCACTTCCCTTTTCGCACCCAGGACCGCAGCGCAATCGGGCCGAATCGAACTCGCTTGAGACGCGAAACCGTCAACCCTTGTGACTGAAAGAGGCGTCGGACTTCGCGGTTTCTACCCTGGTTGAGAACGACGTGGTACCAGTGATTCGTTCCACGCCCGTTGTAGTACCGAATGTCCGAGCACTTCAGCAGAGTTCCATCCGCCTCAACCCCGCGCGTCATCGCTTCCATTTGCTCCTCTTCCAGGACACCGCCGGCGCGGACGGCATACTCGCGATCGACGTTCGAGCTCGGATGCATCAACCGGTGTGCGAGCTCGCCATCGTTCGTGAACAAGAGCAAACCGCTGGTGTTGACGTCAAGCCGGCCCACGGAGATCCATCGCCCCACGGGTAGCGGAGGCAACTCGTCGAAGACGGATGTCACCCCACTGGGAGGGATTCTCGTCACATGGTGCCCCTCGCACTTGTTCATCGCGAGAATCCTCGTGTTCAGCCGAACGGCTCCTCGAATCGGCTTCCCGTCGACTTCGATCTGGTCAGTCGCCGAAACTCGCTGTCCAACCGCGGCAGGCTTGCCATTGACGCTCACGCGCCCATTGGCGATCCACTGCTCCATGTGACGACGAGAGCCCAACCCAGCATTGGCGAGCACTTTGTGCAGCTTCTCATGGAGCACACGAGCCGAGGGCGACGTGGTCATCCGGCCTCTACCGACCCCCGCTCCGGAAACGACGCGGCACCATTCCATGCAAACTTCGCATTGAAGTCAGGTTCGGTCATGCAGCTTGCTTGGCGGCCTGCCGTTCGAAGAAGATCTCAGCCTGGCTACGACGCAGTTTGACAAGGAGTCTGATACCCGCCTTGCCAAACACTGCGGATCCTGCCAAACCCTCAAGCCTTCCAGTGTGCGCTGGATCAACACAGGATCTGGGCCATCCAAAGATCGACGATTTTGACGTCCGTGTTGCGAGAGCCAAACGTGTCTCGCGTAGCGACCGCAATTCAACGCGATGCGTCGGACGGATTGCCGCGCCAAGCCTATGGCAATTCCAAAGACTGGACTTCACTCGTTCGCCAGGGAAGCTGACTCCCCAGCTCCCTCGAATTGCTCCTTCGTTCCCATGGATTCGAGGTCTGGCACATCGATCTCTTCAAGCTCCGCGAGCTGTGGCAGTTCCTGCAACGACCTTAGACTGAAGTAGTCCAGAAAGGCGGGTGTGGTGCTGAACAGTACCGGGCTTCCGGGGGCATCCAAACGTCCAACCTCTCGCACCCAGCCTCGGTCCATGAGCGTTCGCATGATCCGGTAGCTCGCCTCCACACCGCGAATCTCGGCGATTCTCGCCCGGGTCACCGGTTGCTGGTAGGCGATGATGGCCAGTGTTTCGAGCAGGGCCCGCGAGAATCGTGGTGGTCGGCGACTCTGCAGTCTCCGTATCCACAGGACGTGCTCCGACTTTACCTGATACCGAAAACCAGAGGCCACCTCCACAAGTTCAACACCCCGAGATGCGCTCTCTCCCTGCAACACTGTGATTGCATCCGCGACAGCCACTCGCAACTCCGTGGCGCACGTCTCGTCGTCGCTGAACAGGCTGACAAGTTGCTTCACCGACAACGGCGCATCGGAACCGAAAATAGCGGCCTCGACGGCCATCTTCAAGTCGTTTGCTTGCAAAGTCACTCGGACTCCAGAACCACAAGCAAGCTGCGAACCGAAATGGGACCGAAGCCCTTTGGCTGGACCAGCTCGACAACCCGTTCACGCACCAAGTCCATCAGTGCGAGCAGTACCACCACCACACCGGGCTTTCCTTCCTCCCGATCGATCAGCGCTTCAAATGCTA
>JAGWBL010000178.1 GCA_021295935.1 Pseudomonadales bacterium | reverse complement strand
CCGGCTAACCTTTCGGCTATCAGCATTGTCGGCTCCGTCAGCGACGAGGTTGGGAGGGCAGCCCTGGTGCCGCCAGTGTCGGAGTCCGTGGACTCGGTGCAGGCGATCTGGACAAACAACCAATGGACAGCCAGCGTGGACGTCAACTTCGGCTCGGAGACCAAACAGATTTTCGGCGCGTCGACCTCTGCGATCACCACCGAGTACACGCCACCGTTGATGGTTGACTTCACGTTCGACTACGGTCTGGACGGCACTGGCTGGGTGCCCTTGCCCGCAAGCTTTTCCAACTCGCGGTTGCGACTCACGATCAACAATCTGCTTCGTCAATATGGAGAGTCCAAGATCTTCAACTCGGAGGGCGTGGAGCTGGAACCGCAGTCCCCAAGTGGATCGCCCTTGCGCGGCTCGTTGCTCCAGTTCAGCTTCAATACGTCGATCGGTCAGGGATGAAGTCACTCCTGTTCTGCATGGGGGTGAGGGTGCTGAGTCTGGAGACGGTATGTTCCGAGTTGGAACCCCCGCCTCCACCATGACGCTGACAGGGGATGTTTCCACCAATTGCGACTCCGGCAGCTAGCTTTGTCATCTTCGAGCCCGTGGAGGAGGAATCCGAGGCCGAAGCTTCCGCCGAGACCCTGTTGCCCTTGGACGCGATCGAAGAAGAGCTGGCCAGGCTGTCTGACCAGGCCGGCAGCGCTTACGAACGGCTTGCAGGAGTGAAGAAGACTTCTCTCCAACCTTTCGTGGACCGAGGCGACGATCCCGGACTCGCGTTGCTGGTCATCGAGGCGGGTGGAGGCGGAAGAACTCAGGAGAAGGTCCATCGCCTGCAACAACTCGCCGTGCTGCTTCCGCAGTAAGAAGAGCTGCGCAAGGTGCGGGTGTCGGAGCACGGGGTCGAGGCCCTTGCCGTGCTGGCCCAGCATCCCGTGACGCTCGCGGTGCACCGCCCGTTCTTTGGCAAGTACTGAAACGGCTTGGGTCCGCCCGAACGTCCGGATCCGCGCCAGGCTACGGAGGCCCTGCACGATGACGGATCGTAGGGTGCCGAGCGAAGCTAGGCCGGAGTCGTTCACTACAACACCCTGACCGAGTCCGGCGCAGAATATCGCTTTGCGTCCGTTTCCGCAGCGCTCGAACCCGTCACAGTCACACCAAGGGCCTCCTGTGAGAGTTCCGAGGTGACGCAGCGAGCTCCTTGGACAGTCATCACGGACGGTTCCAATGCGTCGAACTCGACGATCCTGCATCGTCGATAGCATGCCCTGAAGCGACGACGGCCAGTCCCTCCCCGAGGCATTCCCATTGAGCCTACGAGTTTGCGTCTTCGGTGCCGGTGCCATCGGGTCCTGGCTTGGAAGCAGAATGGCGCGAGCTTCCGCGAGAATCACGCTTGTCACCAGGGGCGCACACCTGGATGCGATCAGAACGCGTGGTCTCGAAGTTCAGGAAGGAGCTGAATCGACCCTGCTCGATCTCAAGGCGATTGGTCCGGAAGAACCCGTCGATCGACAGGACATAGTGTTCGTCACGCTCAAGAATCACTCGGTCAAGGGTGCGGCAGCGAGCATTGCACGTCTCTGCCACGCCAACACCACCATCGTGTGGGCAATGAACGGGATCCCTTGGTGGTTCTTCCACGGGATGGCAAACGAGAGCGCATCGCAGGGGCTTGACGCCTTGGACCCATCGGGTGCCATCGCAGCCTGGCTCGATTCATCCCGCGTCGTGGGATGGGTGATCTATCCCTCCGCGGAGCTTGTGCGACCGGGATGCGTGCGACACACATCCGGCGATCGCTTCTTGATCGGCGAGCCGTCTGGAGAACCTTCGCGGCGGATTGAAACCCTTCACCAATTGTTCCGGAGCTCCGGACTCGATGCGAGGATCGTGCCTGACATCCGCACGCAGATATGGTTGAAACTGTGGGGGAACGTGGCGTTCAACCCCTTGAGCGTCCTGACTGGCGCCACTCTCAAGGATCTTGCCACCGACCCCGGATGCCGCCGGGTCATCAAGGCCATGATGAGCGAGGCCAAGGCCGTAGCTGAGGCCTACGGTGCAAAGTTCGAAGTCGACATGGACGCGAGAATGGACGTCGCGCGAAGCGTCGGCCCCCATCGAACTTCCATGCTTCAGGACTACGAGGCTGGCAAGCCGCTGGAAACGGCAGCCATTCTCGATGCGATCATCGAGCTTGCACGCAGGAAGAGCCTGAGCATGCCTGTCAGCACCCAAGTCCAGGGGCTCCTGGCCATGAGGGTCCGAGTGCGCGACCGGGCTGGCATCGTTCGAACTTAGGCGAGCAGATACTGTCGAACAGACAGCGTACGCGGTACGCCGCCAAGGGTAGCGTCCCGGTGTGCACAGTCTGTGCGGATTGCGATTCGGGGCCGCTGGGGACCATGTCATAATGTCCTTGGAGAGTCTTCCTCAGGCATCGCTCGGTTCGCGGACTGGGTGCAGGGAGATCACTTGCCAGGCAGGTTTCAGACGTGACTCCGCTGTTGGCACAGCGGAAGCGAGGGGGTAGGACAAGTGTCCTTGATGCAACAGGGAACTTTCGTGCGATTGGTGGCGTTCGCCCGCCGGTCTGTCGCGGTCACGTGGATGGCTGCGGGCGTGTGCTTCGCGGGCTCCGCAGCATGGGCTCAAGGAGCGAACGAAGCAGTTGATGCGGAAGAGGTCGCTGAATGCGAGGCTTCCGACGACATGTCTTTGGAGGAACCTGTCGTGACAGGCAGTCGCATTGCGAGGATTGCAAGAGAACTCGGAGAGCAAGTCATCGTGATCTGCGAGGGGGACATCAAGGCTACGGGCGAGCCGACGCTTGAACGCTGGCTCAGACAGCTGCCACAGGACCAGAACCCGACCACGGGACAGTTCGGCCAGAGACTGAACACGGGGACCAACTTCACGGGGGCCTCCACGATCGACAATCTGCCAGGTCGACATGGAGAGGCCAAGATCTTCAACTCGGAGGGCGAGGAGCTGGAATCGCGTTCCCCAAGTGGATCGCCCTTGCGAGACTCGTTGCTCCAGTTCAGTTTCTACACGTCGATCGGTCGGTGATGAAATCACTCCCAAGCTGCATCGGGCTGACGGCGCTGTGTCTGGCGGCGGCATGTTCCGAGTTGGAACCACCCAGCTCCCCCATGACCCTGAGAGGAGATGTTTCCGCCATTTAC
>JAGWBL010000177.1 GCA_021295935.1 Pseudomonadales bacterium | reverse complement strand
TGCCAAGGCCAAGCCTGATCGGCAGCGTCGGGTTCCAGCTTCGCCAACGGAATCCGCAGCTTCCACAGGCGACCCCCGTCCAGCAACGCGAACGCTTGACCCTTGGGGAGAGCCATGAGGTCCGCGGGTGCGATCAGCGGCGCCTCTTTGGACGTCACCTTGTCAGCAGTCTGGGAATCGAAATTCACGTCAGATCCTAGGGAGACGCGTTCCGACGCGGCCGAAGACTGGCTCACGGAACGCAGTGAGACCGCCGGAAGTTGTCTGGTGAGCATCTCCGCGGTTCGCAGTTCCTTGACTCGAAGGCATATCAGCGTGTTGAAGTTTCCCGCTACCTGTCCGGTCTTGGGTTTGCTTCCCAACCGCGCTTCGACATCGGACCAGGTCTGCGTATAGGCGGTGACTTGGAACCCGGCACCGCCGGCCTTGTTCAGCAGGGGCACAAACTCGTCGCCTATCAGTTCGTTGAATTCGTCAGCGTGCAGGCAGATCGAGGAACGCTGAGACGGAGGGAAATCGCCCGCTTCACCCTCAATGCCGTGCTTGTACATGTATCCCGCCAGCGAGGCGAGGTCCGAGAACATGGAGTTGCCGACCGCGCTGGCCACCGTCGCTTCCGAGAGTGCGTCGAGCCCCACGTACACCACTTTCCGGTTCTTGACCACGTCTCGCCAGTCAAACGTCGGCCTTGGATCGCAAACGTCATGCGCTGCGGGAGAGATCAGCTCGGCAACAGGGCCGGTCGTGAGCTTTTCCATGAGCGGGCCGACCGAACTGACGATCTTGTCGAAGTATGTGCGGTCGTACTTGATAGCGGTAATCAGTCGCTCCAGAACCGGATCGTTGATGCGAAGTTCCATCAGCATCCTCATGCGCGCGACCGCCTCCGGAGCTCGGTCCTTCTTGCCTGACGGCGGGCGGCGGTCCCGTGCTTCCTTCACCCTCTGAGCCAGAAGGGACTTCCAGCCGGGCGGCCCGTGACGCGCCAGAACCGATCGGCCGTACTCAAGGAACAACGATTCGATGTCGTTGATGTACTTGCGGATGTGCTGGTAGTTCGGAACCCGATTGAGAGCCACCAAGGCCCTCGCGATGATGTTGACGAAACGCCAAGCAAACTCCTTGAACGCGGTGGAACTTCCCCCGGTTGGGAGCTGGTTCGCGATCCGTGTCGCCACCTCGGTGATGCGCGAGAACCGACCTATGGCGTTGTATCGAGCGGACATCTTCGGATAACCCAAGTGGAAGAAAAGGAAGTCGTTCTCCCGCCGCGCCCGCGCCGTTTCGACGTACATCCGCCGAAGCAGTTCGATGTCGCCCTTGGGATCGATCACGATGACCGCATCCCCGCGGCGGATGTCCTGCGCGATGAGCATATCGCCCAATCGAGTCTTCCCCACCCGGGTCGTCCCGAGCACACGCGTGTGACCTACCCGATCGCGTAGATCGCAGATGACATTGCGCTCGCGGGGCTCGACTCCACGAAGTTCGGGAATTCCTCCGACGTAGTAGTCCTTCGAACAGCCAGGCGCATGCTGGAGCCGCGAGGCCATCGTGCTTGAACGGGTGGTCCAAGCGTGGCGATGAAGCAGGTCGAGAACGAGTTCTGCCATCCGTCCCGGACCGGCGGCGTCCAGGATTCTCCGGGCAGTGGAGCTCCGTGATTCGTGAAGTCGCTGTGCGTGAACGTCGGTCCATTCGAACCCTCGCCCGAGGAAGAGGCGGCCGTTCGAAACTGGCAGTTGGGAGAAACTCAGCTCGAACTTCGGCATGCGGCGGATGTAGCGAACCCGACGGCGTACTCGCATGCCCTGGACTCCCCGAAAGATGCTGCATGCGAACAACGCTGCCGCGGCGAGATTCCCGAACCACGAACTCATCCAGAAAGCGCCAGGCGCGATCCACACCACGATGGCGGAGCACCCCAGAGCCAACGCCGCCCAAAGCTCCACGGGTGGCCGAATCCAGCGTTCCATCGGCGGACTTGGGGCTTGCTATGCCTGGATGCTGGGTCGAGTCAGTGCAAGACCGAAATGGGCACTCGCTCGTAGTTTCCAGACCGCCGCCTGAGCAGCATCGGCACATGTTCTGGCGTCAGGTTCAGCGATCGCAACAGCGGCTCAGCGGGCAGGAGCCGCACAGGCGTGCCAGTGCGAGCGCGGGAATCGGCATGTACGTCGTCCAGACTCTTCCGAAGTCGATCGCTTGACTCTCCATCGAGATTCAGGGCGAAGACTTCCACTTCCGCGACAGCTGAGCTCGCTTTCAATGCGAGACTCGTCAATCGATCGCAGGGGAGACAATCCTGCTTCACCACCACGGCGAGCGCGTCGGTGCGCCTCAGAGCTGACGAAGGACCATCGTTGCGACGACGAACCTGCTCTGCAGCGATCATCTGCTGGTCGGCACTCAGCTCACGAATTGCCCGGTCGTACTCGCGTTGGAAGGCCAGAATGCGCGCAGTGTCCTCGTGCATGAACTGCGCGAACGCTCGGGCGTAGTGACGGCGTTCCTCCTGGGTGCGAGCGTGAATTCCGAGCACCTCGAACGGCGTGATGCCGGGATGGCTGAGATGGGACCGCACTCCCTGCTTGAGGCTCTGGTAACGGGACCACTCCACGGCATCGAGACTCCAGTCCTTCGATTGCGCGGTCACGGATTCTGAAGTTGCTGCGCGTATGTGAGTCGCCGTGACAGACTCGGTGCGCGTCGACTTGAACGCAAGAACCGATCCGGAGAGCGCAAGCGCCGCCCCTGCGACCCAGACTGAGTGGCGTAGAACTCTACTCGGCATGGAGTTCGGTCTCGATCCGTTTTCTCTTCAAGTCGACAGCACTCTCTTCGAGATCGGGATCGGACAGGTCCTCGATGACTTGCCACGCGAAGACATCGCACTCATTCAGGTCCGAGGTCGATGCATGGAGCTTGGGAGGGTAGAGCATGCAAGGACTGCAATTCGCCAGACTCCCATCCGAGCCTTGCCGCTCAACCGAGGTCGATGCGGGTGTGAAAACGGACTCCCAGACGCGAAACTCGCCCCAGTGTTCCATCGCGCCGATCAATAGAACTGTCACCGCAAAAAGGAATAGGCTCATGGCGCCCTCCCGGCTCGTTGCTCGGCTGACACGCATCTTCGAAACGTCACCAGACGGTTCTTCGGATCTTCAATCACCATCCAGCCCACACCCGCCAGGGTCCACAGCGCCTCCCGAAG
>JAGWBL010000005.1 GCA_021295935.1 Pseudomonadales bacterium | reverse complement strand
GCTTTTTCCTGCATCTCCGCCTCCACGTCTACCAGACGAACCGCATCCACCTCGAGGTCTTCCGCGATGCCGGCGGCTTCACGGATTTCGTGACTGATCTTCATCGAACAGAAACGCGGCCCGCACATGGAACAGAAGTGCGCGACCTTTGCAGAGTCCTTGGGAAGAGTTTCGTCGTGAAACTCCCGAGCACGGTCCGGGTCGAGACCAAGATTGAACTGGTCTTCCCACCGAAACTCGAAACGCGCCTTGGACAGTGCGTCGTCGCGGATCTGCGCACCGGGATGACCCTTGGCGAGGTCGGCGGCATGGGCAGCGATCTTGTAGGTCACGATGCCGTCCCGAACGTCGTCTCGGTCAGGCAGTCCCAAGTGCTCCTTGGGAGTGACGTAGCAGAGCATGGCGCATCCGTACCAGCCGATCATGGCAGCGCCGATGGCGGAGGTGATGTGATCGTAACCGGGAGCGATGTCGGTCGTGAGCGGGCCGAGAGTGTAGAAGGGCGCCTCGCTGCAGCTCTCCAGCTGCTTGTCCATGTTCGCCTTGATCAACTGCATCGGCACATGCCCCGGCCCCTCGATCATGGTCTGGACGTCGTGCTTCCAAGCGATGTCGGAGAGCTCTCCCAGCGTCGCGAGCTCAGCGAACTGTGCCGCGTCATTGGCATCGGCGATGGAACCTGGGCGAAGCCCGTCGCCTAGAGAGAATGCCACGTCGTACGCCTGCATGATGTCGCAGATTTCCTCGAAGTTCTCGTAAAGAAAACTCTCACGATGGTGGGCAAGACACCACTTGGCCATGATGGAGCCCCCGCGGCTGACGATGCCGGTGGTCCGGACCGCGGTCAGGGGTACGTAGGGCAGGCGCACTCCCGCGTGTATGGTGAAGTAGTCCACCCCCTGCTCGGCTTGCTCAACCAGGGTGTCCCTGAAGATCTCCCAAGTCAGTTCTTCCGCGATGCCACCGACTTTTTCCAGGGCCTGGTAGATCGGAACCGTGCCGATGGGCACCGGCGAATTGCGGATGATCCATTCGCGAGTCTCGTGAATGTTCTTGCCAGTCGACAGATCCATCACGGTATCGGCGCCCCATCGAGTGGCCCACACCATCTTCTCAACCTCTTCCGCGATGCTTGACGACACGGCGGAGTTTCCGATGTTGCCGTTGATCTTGACCAGGAAGTTGCGGCCGATGATCATCGGTTCGCTTTCCGGATGGTTGATGTTGCTAGGAATGATCGCCCGGCCTCGAGCCACCTCTTCTCGCACGAACTCTGGCGTGATTTCCTTGGGAATGCTCGCGCCGAAGCGCTGCCCGCGATGTGGTTCGCGCTCCGAACCCTCGGGATTGGCTCGCTCCATGTTCTCGCGAATCGCTATGTACTCCATTTCCGGAGTGACGATGCCCTGCCGCGCGTAGTGCATTTGCGTGACGTTGCGCCCTGCAACCGCTCGTTTGGGCGTCCGGGTGTGCGCAAATCGGAACTCTGCCAGCTTCTCGCTGGCATTGCGTTGCCGGGTGAAGCGCGAACTGAACCCGGGCAGCGGCTCGGTGTCACCTCTACCCAGAATCCAGGAATCACGAATGCACGGCAGGCCCGCGCGGACATCGATCGAGATCTCGGGATCGGTGTAGGGACCCGACGTGTCGTAGACCCGAATGCTTGGGTTTGGTTCGAGTCTGCTGGCGCCGTGCGAACCCTTCACGGGCGTGGCGGAGAGGCCGATCTCTCGCATGCCGACCGGGATTCCACGGACGGAGGCGGGATACGTCTTCCGAGACCCGGAAAGCGGCTCGAGTACCGATGGATCGAGGCCAGCGGTCTGAGAGAGGGCGGATTGTCTGGACATGTTCAGGCCCGTCTGTTGCACACGGTCGGGGCCTGTTCCCTACGCCGGTACTAGCCGGATCAGGTTCTACGGGTTCGCGAAGCGCGTCTCAACCGAGCGGTACCCCGACAACCTGAAGTATACGGTCTGCGGGTTCTCCAGCTCTCCTCCGCAAAGCCACACCCCGAATCTGTGCTGGAACGACGGAATGAGCCCGAGTTCGTGGGCGAATGGGACGGAACCGTCGAAGCTGAGTTCACGTTGGCTGTGCCCGACGGCGGCCTGGCGTTCGCACGACACACGATCGGCAGAACGACGCTACGCCTTGGCGGAACGGAGTTCAAGACTGCGCGGCAGATGCCATCGACCCTTGCCGACGAACCCCGAGCATGGAAGCCCAAGACAAGTGTCATGCCTCAGAGAGTGGACGCTCGCGTCCCAGTCGGCGATATCGGCGATCAATTCCGCCATGACTTCGTCCGCGGAGTGTCCGAGATCTGCTGGCGACAGCCTGCTTTTCGCCAGCCTTTGGGCTTGAGCGCAATTCCGCCGTTCCCGCGGGCTTGCCTGGAGGACATGGGGCTCAAACGGATTTCCTTGCGGAGTGGCGTCATGCGGGGCGTTCAGCAGGCACGAGGCGCTGAGCGGCGTGTTGTCGTTTCGGAAATCGCTGGTTGAGGTTATTGAGTTCGAACGCGCGGATCGATCGCGTCTCGCAGTGCGTCTCCCATGAAATTCACGCTGAGCACGGTGAGGGAGATGGCCAGTCCCGGCCAAATCACCCGAGCCGGGGTGATCGTGATGAAGTTGGCTCCGTCGTAGAGCAAGCGTCCCCAGGTCGGGAAGTCCGGCGGAAATCCCAGCCCCAGGAACGACAGGGTGGACTCCGTGATGATCGCATTGGCGATGCCCAGCGTGGCCGACACCATGATCGGGCTCAGGATGTTCGGCAGGATGTGCCGAATCACGATGCTCAGTTGTGGAGTTCCGACACTCTGCGCTGCACGGACGAATTCCCGCTCCTTGATGGCGAGAGTCTCTCCACGCACGATGCGAGCAGTCTGCATCCAGCTCGTGATGCCGATCACGAACACGATCAGCATGAATATCCCCGCCTCGGGTCCGAACGCCGCTCGGAGCGTGTCCCGGAACAACATGATGATGACCAGGAGCAGCGGGAGCAGCGGGAGCGCCAGGAACAGGTCTGTCAGCCGCATGAGCGGGCCGTCGAAGTAGCGGAAGTACCCAGCGAGCACGCCGATGGCGGTTCCAACGACCAGCGAGAGCACCATGGCGGTGAATCCCACCGACAGGGCGATCAGTCCACCGGAGAGAACCTGCGCAAGCATGTCCCTGCCGAGGTTGTCGGTTCCCAGCGGATGTTGGAACGACACGCCCAGGTTCTTCTGGGTGATGTCCAGGTGCTGTGGATCGACGGTGTAGACGAACGGGCCGACCAGTACCGCGAGCACGATCACGGTGAACACACCGGCGCCCACCAGCGCTCCCTTGTGGTTGCGGAACGCCGTCCAGACGATCATCCATGGCGATAGCGGGTCCCCGGAGTGGAGAAGCGTTCGCGGGTTGGTGTCGTCCACGACGAGGGAATCTTCCATGTCAGGTGAACTTGATGCGCGGATCCAGCGCCGCGTAGAGCAAGTCGGCGATGAGGTTGAACAGGACGATCAGGATGGCGAACAGGAAGGTGAGCGTTTGCACCAGTGGGATGTCGGCGCCCTGGATGGCGATGATGAGCAACTGCCCGAGGCCGTTGACGCGGAAGATCTGCTCGGTGATGATCGCTCCGCTGAAGATCGTGGGGACGCCGAGTGCGATCATGGTCACGACCGGAATGAGACTGTTCCGGAGGATGTGAAGGAAGATCACCGCCCGCTCACGGAGTCCCTTCGCTCGCGCCGTGCGCACGTAATCGAGGTTCAGGTTCTCCAGCATCGAGGACCGCATGAATCGGCTTAGTTGCGCGGCGTTGTAGAACGCCAGCACGAGCACCGGCATGGCGATCTGCTTCATCTGCACCCAGAAGCTGCCGAGACCCGTGACTTCGTGCGTCGTGTCGTAAATCGACGGCAACCACGACAGCATCACGCTGAAGAAGATGATCGCGACAAGCCCCGTGAAGAATGTCGGAACGGAGAACCCCACCATCGAGACGAACGTCCCGATCTGGTCGAACCAGCTGTACTGCTTGTAGGCGGAAAGGATCCCGATGGGCAATGCCACGAAGATTCCCACCACGTAAGACAGCCCTACGACCCAGAGGGTTTGCGGCAGTCGCTCGACGATCAGGTCCACCACCGGACTGCGTGTGTCCCACGAACGCACACGCAGCCTGGAACTCGAATCGCCGATCTGCAGTCCGGTGACCTCCTCGATGAAGTTCAACGGTTCATTGACGAAGAACTGCTCCATCCACCGCAAGTACCGTTGGTGGAACGGTCGATCGAGACCGAGCGACTGGCGAATCTCCTCCCGAACTTCGGGAGGAATCGTTAGCGGCAGATTCCCTGTGGGGTCGTTCGGTGCCAGATCCAGCAGTGCTTACAGCACGAAGCTGATGAAGATCAGCGTGGGAACCGCAAAGAACAGCCGCTTGCCGAGGTAGTTGAGCACGAGAGCGTCGCTTCGCTGTTCCGGCTACTCGGTCCTGATCCAGTCCGCGATGTTCCAGAGTTCGGCGTCCCAGGGATTCACGGTCGGGCCCTGCACCGAATTGGCGATGGCAGAGGTAGTCGCTCGGTGGATCAGAGGTATCTCCCAATAGTCCTGCACGACGTAGTCGTTGAGCTCCTTCGCCAGCCGGATTCGTTCTTCCCGGTTGGCTTCTTGCTGCATGATCGGCACCTTGGCGTCGTACTCGGGATCGCAGGCACGGGAATCGTTCGTTCCGACCCACTGGTTGTCCGGCCCGGGTATCTCCTTGCAGGTCCAGCCAGCAACGTAAGCCCCGGGATCCGTGCCGACAAAGTTGTTGGTGTACATCTGGATGTCGGCGAAACACTTCTGGAAAGTGTCGGGGCTGGCAGGATCGGAACCGAAGAACACTGCGCCGTCGACGTTCCGGAGTTCGGTCTCCACGCCGATCCTCTGCCACATCTGCTTGATCAACGCCTGAGTGCCTTGACGAACGCTGTTGGTTGAGGTCTGGTAGAGGATTGAGAGCCGAACGCCGTTCTTGACGCGGACACCGTCCTCGCCCATCAGCCATCCAGCCTCGTCCAGTATGCGATTGGCTTCATCGATTTGCTGGACCTTGCAAGACTCGTTGGCTTCCGAGGCGTAGTAGCTCGGCGCAGGGATGAGATTGCACGAGGGTTTGCCCGCAAGACCGTAGCCCGCTTCCACCAGGACGTTGCGGTCGATGGCGATCGACAGCGCTTTCCTCACCGAGTGATCGCTCAGGAACGGGTGTGCATTCTCTCCTCCCTTGTACAGGGAGCGTTCGTCCTTGAGCGCCGGATCGTCGTTGGTCAGGTTCACAATCAGGCGTTCCACCTGGGATCCGAAGCCGGCACGGACCCTTCCCTTGCCCGCCCGTTCCATCTGGGCAAGAATCTCGGGCTCTATCTGCAGGTTCCATGCGTAGTCGAACTCGCCGGTCTCCAGCACGGCGCGGGCGGCGGAGGCCGCTTCGCCGCCACCCTTGAAGATCACGCGATCAAAGAACGGCTTGCCTTCATGCCGGAAGTTCTCGTTTCTTCTGTATGTGATGACGTCCTTCGCCCGGAAGTTCGCCACCGTGAACGGACCGGTGCCGATTGGCGCAAAATTCTGTTCGCTGCACTCCTGTGCGCGCAAGCCCGTGCAATTCTCGAACTGGTACTTGTTGAGGATGGGCGCCGTCGAACCCACGAAGGGACCGTAGGGAAACCCCTTCGGCTCGCTGAACTTCACCGTGATGGTCAAGCTGTCCTCGCCGACCTCGAATCCTTCGACGTGCTCGAAGGAAGCAGCGGAGTTGCACCCCATTTGAGGGTTCAGGCAGTAGTTGCCGGTGAACTCCACATGCTCCGCGGTTAAGGGCGTCCCGTCGGAAAACTCGATGCCGGGTTTGAGTTTCCAGGTTATCGATCGCAGATCCTCCGCAATGCCGCCGTTCTTCAGTGTGGGGATCTCCTCAGCGAGAAGCGGCAGCATCTCCGCACGCTCGTTGTACTGAGCCAGCGGCTCCAACACCAGGGAGGCAGCGTCGATGTCCTTGGTGCCGCCAGAAAGGTAGGGGTTGAGTGTCGACGGCGCTTGCCAGTACAGGATCTTCAGCGTCTTGTCGCCTTCCTGCTGCGCCGAACCGTCAGACCCCGTGCCCTCGGAGGGGCCACAGCCCGCCACGACCAGAACAGTTGAGGCAACGGCGACCCAACCGAAGCGGGTGAGAGGGCTCTTCATGGGATTTCCCGGCGAGGATGGAACAGAGCGAACATCCTAACCTCAACTGCCACTCTCGCACCCGGTCTTCGCGCCGTTCCCGGTCGCTTGTTTCAAGGCGCCCAAGTAGAGCTCAAGCGATCGAACGGGGTCTTTGCTGCGCATGATGCCGGAATGCACCGCCACACCCGATGCTCCCGCTTGCAGGCAGTGCGCCACTTCCTGCGGCCCGATGCCTCCCAACGCAATGACCGGGATCGACGCCTCTTCGACGATCTTGGCGAGCGCCGCGGTTCCTAGCGGGTTTGCTCTCTTCCAGCTCGGCTCGAACACCGAGGAGACAATCGCTGCCGACGCGCCAACCGCTTCCGCACGCCGAACCGCATTGATGGAGTGGGCGGCGACGGTGGCAGGCAAGGGAGGAGGCGCTGCCAAGACTGCCGTGGCTTGCTCCGGAAGGTGGATGCCGTCGTACTCGAGATCCATGCCGATCGAGATTTCGCCGTTCAAGTAGAGGGGAACGGACCCCGCGATGCGTTCCTGCACTGCTCTTGCCAGCGTCGCTTGGCGATCATGCGGGAGGCTCTTGACACGCACCTGAACGACCACGTTGGATCCGGCAGCCGCTCGAGCGACACGGACTGTCGTTGCGATCCACTCTCCCTCGTGCCTCGCGCTCGTCGCATCTGCGACAACCACCAGCAGGGGTGCGTGCCAATCGGGCGAGTTCATCTGCCTCTAGCGAGCGCTTCCCGAAGCGCATCGGAATACGCCCTGGTTGCACTGGCCGGATCGGATGCGCATGCGACACCTCCGAGCACGGCGAATCCCCATGCGCCCGCTTGGATCACATCTGGGACGTGCTCGGGCTGAATGCCTCCAATGGCGATGACAGGCGCGTTCGACCTGCGACAGATCTGCGCCAGGTCGTGCAGTCCAAGGGCGGGTGCTGGACGCGCCTTGGATTGCGTTCCGTACACCGGACCGGCGCCGAGGTAGTCCGTGGGCATGTCAGACATGGCTTGGGCTTCCTCAAGTGAATTGACGGTGGATCCGATCACGAGCTCCGGTCGTCGATTGTGAGCCACTCGAGGGCTCGTGTCTTCGCGACCGAGGTGCACGCCGGCAGCTCCTACCGCGCCAGCGACTTCGGCATGGTCATTGACGATGAGTGGGATGTCCGCTTTCCTGCATTCCGCTGCCACGAGAGTCGCCGTTTCGAGAACCTCGAACTGGCCAAGCTGCCGCTTCTCCCGGTACTGTATGGCGTGAGCCCCGCCCTCGATGGCGAACCTGGCGATCTGGACGTGAGTCCACCTGCGCTGAAGTTGCTCGTCCGTGATGACGTGAAAGCGCGGGATCGCCTTCATTCGGACTCATCGTGCGCTGGTGGTGCGCGTGTGAAGTGATCCAGCAGTCCGGAGCCGGGGGACAAGGCGCGCGAACGCTCGAGCAGGGACCTGATGTAGCACCTTCCGTCAAGGGCAGCTTCGCGAACGGACTTGCCATGCGCCATGGCGCAAGCGATGGCTGACGCGAGTGCACACCCCGACCCGTGTGCAGTCGGGCTGTGCAGCGCCGGCGCCTGGAGCCTCTCGGTGCCGCTGGCGGTCACCAGAACGTCCGTTCCTTCCGCACCCCTGATGTGTCCACCCTTGAGAAGCACATTCTTGCATCCTCGCTCGATCAAGCTCGTCGCCGCAACACGGGCATCAGCCAAGTCGTCGATCCGGACTCCGGTGAGCGCTTCGGCCTCGACAGCGTTGGGAGTGAGGATGGTCGCAATCGGCGCCAACTCCGTCAGCAGGTGGTGAACAGCACGGTCGTCGAGCAAAGCGGTGCCGTCCGATGCTTGCAACACAGGGTCAAGCACGATGGGCACTCCCTCGAAAGCTCCAAGTTCGCAGGCCAATCGCTGCACGGCATCGACGGATCCGACCATTCCGATCTTCACGGCATCCCACCTCGAGACGTTCGCGGCGGACCTGATCTGGCTTGCGATGACACCTGCGGGCAGTTCGTGGATGGAGTCAATGCCAAGTCCAGTCTGCGCGGTGATGGCGGTAACCACGGTCAGGGCGTGGCCTCCAAGGGCGTGAATGGTCTTCAGGTCTGCCTGAATGCCAGCACCGGCACTGGTGTCGGAGCCACCAATGGCCAGCACGACCTTGCGAGTAGCAGCAGTGGCCAATCGATGCCGCGTCGGTGTGGGAAGGAGCGGCAATCAGTATAGAGGTGTCTCGCGGGGCTCCCAGTCCAGAATCACATGTGGCATCTAGACGCCCCGCGGGCAGTTGCCGCGAGCGCGTTCTTGTGAACGCTCAGTTCCACCAGAAGCTCAAGCCAAACTCCCGGCAGCGGGTCTTCTGCCACTGCACTGTCGCAGGCGGGAACCAACACAATGGCTAGCACTCTAATGATGCGAGTGCTAAAATGGGTTTGTCCATCAGGAGATCGACCGGTGTCTACTGCCACTTCACTGTTGTCATCGGATGCGTTGTCGCCCGGGCGCGACCTGGCGTCCTATGTCCGGACAGTGAACGCACTTCCTTACTTGACACGAGAGACAGAGCGCGATCTCGCGATTCGATTCTTCGAGCACGATGACCTCGACGCCGCGAGACAACTGATTCTGAGCCACCTGCGACTGGTGGTGGCGATAGCGCGGGACTACCGTGGATACGGCCTGCCGGACGGAGACCTGATCCAGGAAGGCAACATCGGGCTGATGAAGGCGGTTCGAAGGTTCGATCCGCACGTGGGGGTTCGGTTGACATCCTTCGCGGTCATGTGGATCAAGGCGGAAATCAACGAGTTCGTGATTCGCAATTGGCGAATCGTCAAGATCGCCACGACAAAGGCGCAACGCAAGCTGTTCTTCAACTTGCGCAAGCTCAAGAAGTCGCTCTCGGTGCTGTCGCCGTCGGAAACCGAGGAAATCGCCGCGGATCTTGGGGTGAAACCCAGAGAAGTCAAGAACATGGAGGCAAGGCTTGTCCATTCCGACGCGAGCATCGACGAGAATCCGGCCGACGAGGACAGCCACGGACTCCCAGCCGTGGTCGCTCGAGCCATTGCAACGGACGATTCCAGCAATCCGGAACATGCCGTGGCCGACGGGCAGTGGAAGGCGGAAATGGAACGTCGCCTGAAGGTGGCTCTCACGACATTGGATGAGCGCAGTCTGAAGATTCTCAAGTCACGCTGGTTGACGGACGAGAAGCGAACGCTCACGGAGCTGGGCGACGAGATGGGCCTTTCGCGGGAACGCGTTCGCCAGATAGAGAGACTCGCCATGGATCGCATCAAGGAGCAACTGGAAGTCGCCTGAGGTTCCCTGAGCATGCCCCTTGCCTGCCGCAGGCTGTGCAGGGACGTGCTCCAACTCCCGGGATTTCCACAGCGCCGATGAGTCTCTTGGAGCCTTGGGGAGCAGGCGGCCGCCGTGCGGTCCACATTCGTCGCTCGAGGCGCATGACCGAATCCCAGCGCAGGGGCTACTCCAAGCGCGATCGACTGCTGATCGACCCTGCCTTCCTCCCGCTTGCAGCACCCGAGTCCGCCACGCGACCGGTGTTCGTCGACATCGGGTTTGGCATGGGCGCCTCCCTGATCGCTTTTGCCGTCGAGCATCCCGACTGGCATTGCGTTGGCGTGGACGTGTTCCGGCCTGGCCTCGGCGCGGTGGTGGAGCGATGTGAATCTCTGGAGCTGAAGAACGTAAACCTCGCGGAGACCGATGCCCTTTCGTTTCTGCGCGGTGTCGCTCCAGAAAGCGTGGATCGGATGTCCGTGTTCTTCCCGGATCCGTGGCCCAAGAAGAGACACTGGAAACGACGGATGGTGAATGCCGAGTTCGCGGAGTCGGCTGCGCTGGTTCTCAAGGATGGAGGGATCCTCTACATCGCGACCGATTGGACGAGCTACGCCGATCAAATCCGCGGTGTCATGAAGGACATCGCGTGCCTGGACGGAGGAGTCTCGAAACGCCCGCAGTTTCGACCGACAACGCCCTACGAGAAAAAGGGCATGCTCGAGGGGCGCAGAATCACGGACCTTGAATACCGGAAATGACGCGGGCAACCAGATGGTTACCCCTGTCAGATGCCTGAACCGTCGACGGTTCGGGGTGCGCTCTTAGCAAGTCGCGTCTGGAGCGCGGGCCGGAACATCCGGGCGGCCTTCGCTCTGTGGCTGATCCGGTTCTTCTCTTCGGCGCGCAACTCCGCCGCAGTCTGTTCACTTCCTCCAATCAGGAAGTGGGGGTCGTAACCGAACCCGTTAGATCCCCGCGGGGCGTCCACGATGCGCCCGTGCCACGACGCCGAGACCACGATCGGAACGGGGTCGGCCGGAGAGGAGAGGTACACCAGGGAGGACACGAACGTCGCACACCTTCCATCCGAGTCGTCGGGAGTTCCCCGAAGCAGCCGAACGAGCTTTTGATTGTTCTGCTTGTCAGTTGCGTTCGCGCCCGCGAATCTGGCGGATCGAACGCCGGGGAGACCCTTCAGGGCGACGACGGACAGTCCCGAGTCGTCGGCAATCGCGGGCAATCCCGTGACGCTGGCAGCATGTCGAGCCTTCGCCAGCGCGTTCTCCACGAAGGTCGCAGCTTGCTCCTCTGCCGGCTCGACACCGAGATCGACCATCGTCTGCAAGCGCATCGGAAGGCCGCACAGCAGCGCGTTCAACTCCTCGAGTTTGTTGCGGTTGGCCGATGCCAGCACCACGACGGCGGTCATCGGTCGTGGTGAACCTTGAACTCGAACCCCAGGGTGTGGGTGGTCTCCTCGAGGCTGATGTCCAGCTCGAACTTCAGCAACTCCTGGTCGTCGGCTGTGAACGTGGAGATGTTGTAGACCGCCTTGTCCTCCCGGATCGTCTTGAACTCGAGCTGGATGGTCTGTCCCAGCAGGTTGGTCATGCCTCCTGACAGAGCCACCTCCAGCGCGGCGCCGTCCGAGGAATGCACCGAGACGTTGAGCACGAATCGATTCCCAGCCCGTTCGATGCCGTAGCGTTCGGCGGTCTCGGGTTGCAGGAAGGTGGAATTGAACACCGAGTGATGGACCGTCCAGTCGCCGACCTCCGAGCTGGCGCTCGCCACCGCGCTCGGGCTCGGGTCGACGACCGATGCCGCTGCGAGCGCCATGTACGTCAGCTGGCGCGGCCCAGTCGATAGAAGGCGGTGGCGCCGAGCAGGTTGGGGAACCGGTTCAGATGCCATCCTGATTCACCCTTTGTCCCGAGAACGAATCTTTCGATGATGCGGATGCGCATTTGGCGGCACAGTTCCTCAAAGTCACGAAACGTGCACAGGTGAACGTTCGGAGTGTCGTACCACTTGTGGGGGAGGTGCGTGGACTCTGGCATCCTGCCGTTGAACGTGAGTTGGGCGCGTATGCGCCAGTGCCCGAAATTCGGAAAGGTCACGATGCACTCTTCACCGATGCGCAACAGCTCGCCAAGAAGCAGATTGGGTCGAAACAGCGCTTGCAACGTCGACGCCATCACCACCATGTCGAAACTGTCGTTCGGAAATCGTTTCAACCCTTGATTCAGATCGTGCTCGACAACCGCTACACCTCTCGCTATGCACTTGTTGATCTGCTTCTCTCCGATTTCGACGCCCAGCCCGACCACGCGCTTGGATTCGGCGAGGTGAGCGAGCAGTTCCCCGTCGCCGCAACCGAGATCCAGCACGCGCGCCCTGTCATTGATCGTGCTCGCGATGAGGCGCAAGTCGGTCCTCATGACGAACAGTCACGCGCCATGCGCTGGAAGTACTCGCCCAGGACTTCGAAGTAGCGGGGGGAGTAGAGCAGGAACGAGTCGTGGCCGTGGGGGGAATCGATCACGGCGCTTGTCACGGGCCGCCCAGCCCTCACCAAGGCATCGACGATCTCATCGGAACGCTCCGGAGCGAATCGCCAGTCGGACGTGAAGGAGATGACAAGGAACCGGCAGAGGGTTTCAGACAGCGTGACCACCAAGTCGTCACCGAACTCGCGCGCTGGATCGAAGCAATCGAGCAAGCGGGTGATCAGCAGGTAGGAGTTGGCGTCGAAGCGCTTGGAAAACCGTTCGCCTTGGTAGTGCAGATAGCTCTCGACCTGAAACTCCACGTCCGCTCCCTGCTCGGGATCCCCCTGCTTGATCTCGCGACCGAACTTGGAGCCCATGGCCCCGTCGGAGAGGTAGGTCACATGGCCGAGCATGCGGGCAAGTCTCAGACCCACGGACGGAAACCTCCCTCGAGCCTTGTACTGTCCCTGCTCAAAACAGGGATCCGCATGGATGGCGGAACGAGCAATCTTGTTGAACGCAATGTTCTGTGCTGACAGCTTCGCCGCACATGCGACCAGGATCGCGTGCTCCACGCGATCTGGAAAGTCGATCGCCCATTGCATGGCCTGCATGCCGCCCAGGCTGCCACCAACCACTGCCGCGAACCGCCGAATGCCGATTCCGTGCGCCAGCATGGCCTGGGTGTGAACCCAGTCCTTGACGGTCACGCTCGGGAACTCGGGCCCGTAGGGTTCGCCGGTTCTGGGATTGGTGCTTGCAGGTCCGGTGCTGCCGTGACATCCGCCGATGTTGTTCACGCACACCACGAAGAACTTGTCGGTGTCAATGGGCTTGCCGGGGCCGATGCAGCTGTCCCACCAGCCGGGACTTTCGTCGTCGGCGTGGAGACCTGCAGCGTGATGGGATCCTGACAGCGCGTGACAGACGAGCACTGCGTTGTCCCGCCCGGAGTGAAGCTCGCCGTAGGTTTCGTAGACCAGTTCGAAACTCGGGAGGATGTCACCGGACTGCAGCTTGAACGGGGCGGCAAACTTCCACCTTTGAGGAACGACCGTTCCCACGGAGGAGCCGTTCGCGAATCGGCTGTCCATCTCTCAGCGTCTTGGGCGGTGACGCTCGCTAGAAAAACAAGTTCTGCAGCGGTGGGACAACATAGGTTCGCACCGCGAAGAGAGCCAGGAAGACCACGATCGGCGAAAGGTCGACCACTCCAAATGGAGGAAGCAGGCGTCTGGCCGGCTCCAGAAGCGGCTGGGCGACCTCTCCCGCGAATCGGGTGACCGGAAAATTGCGGGCAGGATCGATCCAGCTCATGATTGCCACGACGAGGATTGCCAGCCAGTAGAGAAAGAGGGTCGTGTCGACCAATCGGATCAGAGCGATGGCAGGAAGAAAGGCAACTGGCACGCCGACTCCACGTGCCCCGAGTTCAATGAACGTCAATCCGGTGTAGACAGCCCAGGCAACGAGGACCGAAGAGGTGTCGAATCGAGAGGTCGCCGGGAGGAACCTCCGAAGCCCTCGGCAAAGGATGTCGGTGAGCTTGACGATTCCCTGAGTCCAAGGGCTGTAGAAATCCGCCCTCGCCAGTTCCACCATGAACCGAAGCAGCAGCAAGAAGCCTGTGGTCTTGAGCAGGATTTCCAGAATCAGCGGCATGGAATCAACCGGTGCATGACAGTTCTCTCCCCAGTTCCTTCGATCGTTCGAATGCCGCGTCAATGGCTTGCGACCATGTGTCGCGAACATGCTCCAAGTCGAGCGCCTCGATGGCGGCCTGCGTAGTTCCCCTCGGCGAGGTGACCTGGTGCCGCAATTCGGAAGGCGTCCGTTCCGGTTGTTCGGCCATGGCAGCCGCGCCCGTCGCAGTGCGAACGACGAGTTTCCGGGCTAGTTCCTGTGGCATTCCCAGACGTCTTGCAGATTCCATCATGGCTTCCATCAGATAGAAAAAATACGCCGGGCCGGATCCGGACACCGCTGTCACCACGTCGAGATCGCGGTCGGATTCGAGCCAGACAATTTCGCAACCGGGTCGCAGCAGTCGGTCAACGAGTTGACGATGCCCGTCGGTCACCTCGGCGTTGCCGATAGCGCCGGCGACGCCCTTGGAGACCAGCACCGGCGTGTTAGGCATGCATCGGACAATCGGTCGTGCCCCTCCGAACCAGCGGGCGATGGTCTCCAGAGTGACACCTGCGGCGACAGAGATCACGAGCACTGCGATCGAGAGTTCCCGCAATTCTTCGACCACTGGCTTGAGCATCTGCGGCTTGACTGCGAGGAGGAGGGCGTCCACCGACTTCGCCGCCTCCAGATTGTCCGTTGTGGTTCGGACATTTGCCATGTCGTTGAATCTTTCAAGTTGGGAGCGTTGCGGATCTGCCACAGCTATTGCCGCATCCGGATGTGCGCGGGCCAGCGAGCTGGCAAGCGCCAGGCCCATGTTCCCGCCTCCGATGACCGCGAGACGGGAGCTCACGGACGTGGCCCGAAAATCGCGGTTCCGATCCGTATCGAGGTCGCGCCGCAGGCGATGGCTTGGCAGTAGTCGTCGCTCATGCCCATCGAGAGGGTGTCCCAGTGGGGACCGGCCGTCTCGCGCATTTCCTCGAACAGCGACGCCACACGCTTGAACGAGTTGGCGACGTCCGACCCTTGTCCAGGTCGGGGCAGCGCCATCAGCCCCCGCAGGTGCACATGCTTCAATCCGGCTGCGTGTTGAACGAGCGTCTGCAAATCGTCTGGCACGACACCTGCCTTGCGGGGCTCGCGGTCCACGTTGACCTGTATGCAGACTTGCAGCGGTTGCCGCCCGCGGCAGTCGGATCTGGCACGATCCAGTCGGTCTGCGACCTTGTCGCTGTCGACAGTGTGAACCCAATCGAAGGACCTCGCGATGCCGCGTGCCTTGTTGGACTGGACCCGCCCCACAAAATGCCACGTCAGCCCGAGTCCGGCGAGTTCTCGCAGCTTGGGCTCGGCCTCCTGCAGGTAGTTCTCGCCGAAGTCGGTAACGCCCGCAACGGTTGCTCGCCGAACCTCCTCGACGGTGCGAGTCTTGGACACCGCCACGAGGGTGACCTCGCCGGGGTGCCGGTGCGCATCGAGACATGCGGACCTCGAACGTTGTCGCACGCTGTCCACCCGCTGTTGGAGTTGCTGGACCGTTGGCGGAGCCGGTCTCTTGTGCCCGGCATGTTCTCGGAGCCAAGTCTCGCCGATCAAGCGAGCGGCAGCGGCGTGACTGGTTTCCCGGGAAGCGCCCTCCGACATCGCCTCGAAGGTTGACAGCCGTTCGTCCGCGAAGGAGATGGGCTTCCTGAACCACTTCTGCAGCTGGCTGGCGAACTTCCGGGCGCGTCCCGACTGGGGGGAGGTCGTGCCGTCCATGTTCAAGGGCAGGCCGATCACCAGGATCTCGGGGTTCCACATGGAGACGAGGGACTCGAAATCCGTTCGAGACCTCGTTCGGCCTCCCAGATCGACGGTGTCGAGTTCCGTAACCAAACCGGTGTCGCTGTTCGCCACGGCCACCCCGACATGACGGGTCCCGAAATCGAAGATCAGGGCGGTCACGGGGCGGGGGACTACGCCTCGCCACCGGGCGACAGAGTGCGGACGTCAAAACCGACGAGATCGGTGACTATTTCCATCTGCCGTTCCGGCGCTTCCTCGAACACGATAGCGGGCCTTGATGGGCATGTGAGCCAGACGTTGCGGTTCAGTTCGCCTTCCAGCTGGCCGCCCCCCCAGCCAGCGTAACCGAGCGCGAACCGGAACTTCGCGGGTCCCTCGCCCCGGGCAATCTTGGTAAGCAGCTGATAGACCTCGCCTCGATCCGAGTCTCCTGTCAGCGCGAGCCCGTCCTGAAGATTGATGCTCGTCTCGGCCGTGATGTCGTCCGAATGGAGGATGAAAGGGACGTGCTGCATCACCGGTCCCCCCTCGAGAACCCAGGTGTCGGGCGCGTTCTCGTGAGGAAGTTCGGCTTGCTTCAGCACTTGGTTGAGCTTGAGCGGCAGCGGACGGTTTATCACGATGCCGAAAGCTCCTTCGGAGTCGTGCATGCAGATGTAAGTCAACGTGTCTTCGAAGTACGATCCGTCGTGGTCGGACAGCGCCCACAGCAGGTGATTGCAGAGTC
>JAGWBL010000176.1 GCA_021295935.1 Pseudomonadales bacterium | reverse complement strand
CATCCCCCTCGTGCACGCTGTCGAGCCAGCCGGGCGGTTTGTTTAATCCAATCTCAAACTAGCGTGCAATGCGTTCGCCAATCGGGACCTGCTAGCCCGACGCGTCCTCACCACGTCGCAGCTGGCTGATGTAAGCGCTGGAGGTCTTGCAGCGACGGGCAAGTTCCGCAGCGGTTCCCACCTCCCTGACCAAACGTTCCAAGTTTGCCAAGCGAATGGCGTGCAGTTCCGTGTTCTTGGTGGGCATGCAGGGCACCTCTTCAGCGAACACGACGATCAGCGCGAATTCAGTGGCCCGAGGTTGCACGTCGTGCACTCTGATTTGCAATTTGATTTTAGATCAATAATAAATACTGAACAAATAGACAGTGGTGTTCGGAACATGATTTACGAACCAGTCGGCAAGCGGTCTCAGGGCAAGCATCCTCCAGCCGTGTTTCGGTGGTTGCACGTCAACTTTCTCCGATCGCCTGGCGAAGAAAGGATCGATCGCGAGAGTCCCATCGCCCTTGGCATTCGGGAGTCTGTGCGGATGGTTGGCGTCATCGAGCCATTGCTTGTAAGTCGAAGAGGTCGCACTCGAATTTTCGAGTTGCAGCACGGAGGAACCGGCCGGCTCGCCGCCCTGCGGTCGCTCTTGGATTCCACGAAGGACGAGCGTTACTCCCACGCTCCGTGCGTGGTCGTCAAGCCTCGGTCGCAAGACCAGCAGCTGTTGATGCGGCTTGCCGCCGACCAGTTTCGATCGAGCGATCCCTTTTGGGAGCAGGCGCAAGCAGTCGAGCGGGCACGAGACCATTACATGAAGGAACTCGGATGCGACCTTGCAGACGATCGACGCTTCTGGAAGCGCCTTCGGAATTGCGGGTGCAATCTTTCTCTTGGGTTTCTCTCGACCGCGCGCTACGCGGTTGAAAGACTTGGATGCCTCCTTCCCAAGGCGCTTGACGCGGGTCTGGACCGCCAATCCGTGGACGCGGTGCGCACATTGGAAGCAGCAGCCTTCAGCACTTGGAATCGCTTGTGTTCCGAGGAAGGTTCCTTCGAACCGATCTTCCGCGAGCTCTGCAGAAGGCTGGATGGGACCGAGTGGGATCCGTGGTTGCTGCAGAAGTCGATCGAGCACGAAATCGCGGAAGCGGCCGGTACATCGCATGAGTTCGCCAGGGTTCTTCTCGAACGAGATTCAAGTTCGACAACCGAGAACGGCCATCCAGCAATGGGCATCGAACGAGGCATCCACCATGAAACGAACTAAGGAAGCAGACCTCACCATCAGCGTGCTTCTCTACGCCATGCGGTGCCTTGCGGAAGGCGATTCCGCAACCTTGGGGCGCATGCGTTTTGGCGCGGATGAGATAGAAGCGCTGAAGAGACTGAGCGTCTCGGATCTCTACCTCGCGGATCGGCTCACTGCCCATTGCCTGGACATCACGCTGAATCGCAACGTGTACTGGCCTCTGGTCAGGCACGTCGAGAAGAGCAAGGAAACTGAAGCGACCATCGAATGCTTGTTGAAGGCTGACGCGCCCCGAGAGGTGTTTGCAAAGTTCTACGGAATCAACAGCCGGGACTACGTGGCCCGGCGCAAGATGCACGGCATGCACACAGGCGTCGGCCGGCCGTCAGACCTGACTGAACGCGCCGCGCACCAGCTCTGGAACGCGATCGAGTCTCTGGGCTTCAGCCCCGACCCGGAGGACTTGGGACCGGACCAATTGCTAGGTCTGAACGAGAGGACAGGACTGCCGATCCGGTTGATCTGGCGAGCTCTCAATACCTGGGGTGCGCAGAGTTCTTCCAGCGCGATTGCCGACGGAGGATTCCACTTACAGGCAATTGTTCTGGCAGGTCAGTAGAGCTGCCGTCTCCTTGCCCTCCGGGCTGACGATTGGCGATTGAATCCTGGGTCGCTGCGCCAGCCAGTCCCGTGTGCTGATGTTCAGTCGAGGTTCTGTTTGAACAACCACCCGAACAGATGTTGCACCGCCGTTGGTCGCCTCGGATAGAACGATGGCCGTTCCAAGGGCTCAGTTCTCTGCTCGTCTGGAGACGCTTGAACCTCGACCCTTGGCTTGACTTTCGCTCTCTTCGGGCGTTTGGGCAGCTTGGTATCGCGGTCCTCCGCTGATGGCTCCGCGGGTGTCTTCGTCGATTTCGTCGGCTCTACGGGGGGAGCGGTCCTGGTGAACGCCACGACCTTCGTGTCGAAGTCCACCCGAGAAACCGTGCACCCTGCATCAAGCCAAGTAGCGCTTTGTGGGAAGGCCCTCGAATTCGCCCACCAGGAACGATACGTGTGTGCGCTTGACGGAAGCGGCGAGTCGAGCGCGCTCTCGATCTGATCGAAAGTGATCTCGGCAGGCATCCGTGTCGAATGGAGCAGGTTCTGGAGCGGGGCGTACTTGCTGCGACGCTTCCGACGTGCCTGCGGGGGCGCCTTGTCCGACACGGTGGGCTTCGAGGGTTGAAGTTTCTTGCGCCGTCCTCTCGTCTTCTTGCCCGTGTCGACATCGAACTTGAGGGTGCGACCATCCAAGTCTACGTCCGCAAGCATGCAGCCTGCCGCTTTCCAGGATTTGGCTTGGGGACTGGAACTGGAGTTGGTCCACCAAGCTCGGTGTATCTTGGCGCTTGACGGCAGATCGAATCCCACGATCCGCTCGAGCTCGTCAAACGTGCATCCGAAGGGCATCTTGCATGTGCCAAGATGCTTGGTCAGCGTATCGTACTTGCTCGTGCGCACACGCTTCGCGGTGGCGGTCTTCTCGAGTGGCTTCGTGTCCGGCGCAGGATCGCTGACGTCAACCGCGGGTTCGACTTGATCAGGAGTCCCGTCTTTCGTGTCGAACACCACGGTCCTCGCTTCAAGCCGTGGTTGCTTGGCGATCAGCCCGAGACCTCTCCACAGTCGCCCCTGAGGCGAGCTGTCGATGTTTGCCCACCACGACAGGTGCCTGACCGCGGATTTGGGCAGCGAGAACCCCAGCGCTTCTTCGATTTCGTCAAATGTCGCAGTAAACGGTGGCGACTTTTGGCGCAAGAAGTCGGCTAGCGGCTCGTACTTGCTCACTCGTTTCACGGGAACGACTGGCTCTGGCGGGGACGTGGTCGCAACGACATCTTGTGACGTCTCAGGCTTGTCCTCCGTCGCATCCGTGCGCGCAAATGTCACTTCGCGAGGGCCAAGTCGCAGCCTCGTGGCTGCCAATCCCAGCTTGCCCCACGCTTTGCCTTGTGGCTTGGCGTCGGAGTTTGCCCACCAAGCCGAATAATAGAGAGCGGTGTTCGGGAACTAGAAGCCAAAGCCG
>JAGWBL010000175.1 GCA_021295935.1 Pseudomonadales bacterium | reverse complement strand
GCCCCACTCGGCATGGAGATCCAGAATCACCCTGTCGACCAGGTCGTAGCTCGTATGCCGGAAGGAGGCGGTCCATCCCTCGATGTCCGGTTCCAGAACGGTGTTGACAACGCCGGCAACCGCGTCCGCGCCGTAAATGGCGGCCGCGCCATCCCGAAGCACTTCAAGCCGGTCGACGCCCATCACCGGGATGGTGTTGGAGTTGACCGTGTTGACCGGAACATAGGATCCTCCTATTTCTTCCGTCTGATAGGAGGCAGCGTTCACGAGGCGGCGACCGTTGAGCAACACCAGCGTATTGCCGGTTCCGAGATTGCGGAGGTTGAAAGCGCCGATGTCGCCGCGTGCGGAGTTGACTCCCCCGCTGATGTTCTCTTCCTCGTTGAAGTAGTTCTGGCCCTGTTCCGGAACCATGTCCAGGAGTTCGGCTCCGGAGCTCACTCCAAAGTCGGAGATGTCCTCGGAACTCAGAGCTGACACGGGCAACACTCCGCTCACGTCCGCACCGCGAATCTGGCTGCCTGTCACAACCAGTTCCTCGTCGATCTCCTCGGAGTCGTCTTCCGCTTGGGTCTGCTCCTGTTCGGCCTCGGCGTCTTCTGGAGGTTCGTCCGCTTCCTGCGAATGGACAGCCCCCAGCCATCCAACCGCAATCGCAAGACCTGCAATCCAAACCAGCCAGATCCGACGTCCAGGGCCATTCGACACGTTGTTCATGATTGAGACATCCGATGGACGGGGAATCTTCCATTGTTACACAACCACCAAGCAGGGGCGCCGAAACTGGTCCGGCTCGGTTCGCAAGTCCGTCAACGCCCTCTAACGCGGCGCCAGCCCGAACTCAGTTCGGGCAACTTGAGCTTGCGCTCCCCTGCCGAATCTCCTGAAAGCGGTTCTCCAGCATCGCACGAGCGAACGCCAGCTCCGCGATTTCCTGAGCAAGGGCTCGGTTGTCTGCACGAAGCTCCAGCTCCTGACGCCGGGTCTGGCGGATCATTTGTTCCAGTTGCGGCCCGCCCGTCCCCAATCGTGTCCGGATGAATGCCTGCGGATTCATGGCGTTGTAGATGGCATCTACCGGAAGTGGCAGCGGCGAGCCTACGCTTTCGGCGTAGACATCTCGAATGGTCTTCGCGCTGAGTGCGCTTGCCGCAACGCCGCGCTGGCGCGCGACATCAGCCAAGGCGGAGGCGAACGCATGGGCGCTGCGGAAGGGAACCCCTGCGTCTCGATGAAGCGTGTCGGCAACTTCGGTCAGAGTGGAAAGCCCCAGACGGATCTGGTCGAGCGCCTTCGCCGGGTCGACCCTGATATCCAGAAGTAGACGGTGAAGATGGCCGTACATGAACTGCGCCCGCGACGTCAATTCCCGCATGGGCTCCATTTGTCGGTAGTCATGCATCCCGGAAGCCACATTGTGGGAGAGCAGCACGAGTTCGTGCGCTCTGGCGATGCTCGATCCCGCAGCCGATCGCACCCGGTCCAGGCCCCGCGGGTTGCGCTTCTGCGGCATGATGCTGGACCCGCTCGTCGCCTCGGGCGCGAGGTAGATCCAGGGGTGGGGATTCCTCTGGTGCGCGTGCAGATTCTGAACGAGCTGCGTCACGGTCAGCGCCGACCCCTCGATCGCATTGGCGATGTCGATCCTGGCGTCGGACGAGGACAGGAAATTGGCGTCAAAGCTGTTCTCGACCGGTGCGCGAAATCCCAGAAGCTTCGCAAGCTTGCTCCGATCTATGTCGTATCCGGAATTGCTGCCCGCAGCAGCGCCAAGCGGACTGTGGTTGAGACGCCGATAGGCCGCTCGAAGGTCCTCGAAGTCGCGCGCAAACCCATCGGCGAACGCCCCGAGCACATGCCCCAGGGTCGTCGGCTGAGACGGAACGCCGTGCGTGTAGGCCGGAATCACGGTTTCCATGTGGGCGCCTGCCACATTCACCAATGCCTCACGCATCAGCATCAGCCCCTGCATGATCTCCAAAGTCTCCTTGCGAAACACCATCCGCCGGGCGGCACCGTGCAAGTCCTGCCTTGATCGGCCAATGTGGATGTTGGACGCTTTGGCGCCCAACATCTCAATGAGATCTTCTTCGAACGACAGGTAGTTGACGCCGCGAACCCTTCCTTGTTTCGCAAACTCCGTCTCGACCTTTTCAATGGCGATTGCCAGCTCGGCCGCGTCCTTTGGTTTCATCAGGCCCTGATCAGTCAACATCACCAGGGATGCCTTGTTTGCCTGGACCATTAGGCAATAGGGGTCCGCACACTTCCAATTGACCCAATACGGGTTGCAACTGTTGTCGCGCGAGCACTGGCCGACCTCGGAAAGCGTCTGGTCAACGCCTTCCGGGACGAGCGCCTCCACCAGCGTTCTGGCAAACACACGAGGGTTTGCGCCAACATCCGCCCGTGACTCGGTGTCGGACGTTTCATACGTCACCGACGGAATGCCGTAGCGTTTGAAGAAATGGTTCTTCGCCGTGCCCAGTTCCGAGACTTCTCTCGGGTCCATGTCGTAGTGCGCGAGCGCAATGCCGTGCCTCCCGGCGATTTCGGCCGCAATATCTGTCCACCTCGCCATGGGATCCGGCTGCGGCGCGAAGTCCTCCTCGGTCTGGGTGAAGAACACGTTTCGTTTGGTGGAATGGAAGTCGAGAACCCAGACCAGCTCGGAGCACTCGCCGAGAGTCGAATCGAGACGATCTTGAACTGCCCTGGTTTCCGGCTGCGCGAATTCGCCCCAGTCACGATTGAGATCGGCGCCGGCGGAGTTGTGACGCCAGTGTCCATGAGCCACGCCATCAGGATTGAGCATGGGAACGACCATGAAGCCGTGATCGGCGAAGAACTTGCAACCCGGGTGGTCAGACCCGATGACGCAGGTGTTTCGTCGCACCTTCGCCAGTTCGAGCAGGAATTGCTGCATTGCCACGGCGCCCGTGGTTTCGGGCGGGTGCGCTCGACCCAGCAGCAGGATTTGCTTGCGCGCCCGGGGGTTGGAGAAGAGCGCCGTGATCTCCCTCCGATCGACGGAATATCCAATCGGCTCGGAGACCATGCCTGGCCACTCCCGCAGGAGCGTCGGAAGCCACTGGCTCTGCCACTGTTCGGTCATCAGCGGCTGGGCCGACACGAAACGCTGTCCCGAAGGGAGGAGAAGTCGAATCCTGGCTGTCCCTGCGTCTTCGTCCCACTGCACGTCCGAAGCGTCCATGGATTTCCACCGGGAACCATCCGCCGAGATCTTGGGCCAGTACCTGTGCTTGTGATTGGACGCATAGGCAAGCTCGATCGAGAGCGGACGAACATCGGA
>JAGWBL010000174.1 GCA_021295935.1 Pseudomonadales bacterium | reverse complement strand
AATCCTCTGATCAGAGTTGGGGTGCTGTTTGAATCTCAGGATGTGCAGGCAGCGCTGGGCGGCCAGCTTGGCACCGCTGTCGAAGCGACCCGTGTGTATCGGGATGGCAGGAGGGAACCTATCCGCAACGCCGCATTGACAGTTCAGTCGTTGAGAGACGTCACAGCTGCCTCCAAGGCTCGATCTATGCACGACATCGCTGTTGCTCCGAGCCTACGGCCACCGATTGCCAATCCGGATTTTGTCGTGTCGTTCGTGGTTCCCGACCTGCTGATCAAGGACGTGCTGGTGAAAGCGCCGCAGGGACACGTTCCGCATCCCTATCCTGTTCCTCACCCGGAGCGTCAGAAGTGAGCGTGAGCGCACATTGCCATCCGTCTCGCGGGCGACGCAGTCAGGGAGGGTCGAAAGATTCCGCTCGTGCCGCGGGTTGCAGGTCGGCAGCCTTGGCGTAGTCACTCGCTTCGGTGGAATCGCACCTGCCAGACCTCGCGAGACAGGACAGCGCAGTGAAGACGATCCAGCTCGCCGAAACCTGGAAGTGATTTCGTAGATCTTGCCGCGACTCGGACAGCCCGTAGCCGTCGGTGCCGAGAACTGCGTAGGGTCCGGGAATCCATGGAGCTACCGAAGAGGGAAGCGACCGCTGGTAGTCGCTGGCGGCAACGAACACTCCCGTCTCGTCCTTCAAGGCGTTGGCAAGATATCCCGAATTGCCAGCGCTTCCGACGTTCAGCAGATCTTGGCGATCAGACTCGGCGCCGTCTCTCGCGAGCTCGATATAGCTCGTCACGCTCCACACGGTAACCTTCTTTCCCAGCTCTCGAAGCCGAACTGCGGCGTCGAGAACTTCAGTCATGATCGCCCCGCTGCCGAACAGGTTGACATCGGCCTGCGGCGTGTAGCTGAACGCGTGAATGCCTTTCAAGATGCCCGTTTCGGCATTCTCGGGCATGCTGGGCATGGCGTAGTTCTGATTGCCTAAGGTCAGGTAGTAGAAGAGGTCCTCTTGCTCCTGGTACATGCGTCGAATCCCGTCGCGCACGATGATCGCTATCTCGAAGGCGAAAGAGGGATCGTAGCTCCGCAGATTGGGCACGGTGCTGGCGAGTACGTGGGAGTGCCCGTCCTGATGCTGGACACCCTCGCCGTTGAGCGTGGTTCGTCCGGAGGTGCCCCCCAGCAGGAACCCCTTGCAGAGCATGTCCCCTGCCGCCCAGATCAGGTCTCCAATGCGCTGAAATCCGAAGATGGAATAGAAGATGTAGAACGGAATCATGGGAAGGCCGTGATTTGCGTAAGCGGTTCCGGCTGCCAGGAACGAGGCCATGGCTCCGGCCTCGCAGATTCCCTCCTGGAGAATCTGTCCGTCGACGGACTCGCGGTAGGGCGCGATCGTGTCGGCATCGACCGGTGTGTAACTCTGGCCGCACGGAGAGTAGATGCCCGCTTGGGCGAACAAACCGTCCATGCCGAAAGTGCGCGCCTCGTCCGGCACTATCGGGACGACGAACTTGCCGACCTCCTTGTCCCTCAAGAGCCTCTGCAGCATCCGCACCAAGACCATCGTTGTCGAAAGAGTGCGATTGCCGCTTCCTCGGACCATGTCGCTGAAGAACTCAGCTGGCGGAGGCGAGAGTTTCGGGCAATCGACACTGCGCGAGGGCAGGAACCCGCCTAGGTGCTTTCGCCGTTGCTTGAGATACCGGATCTCGGTGCTGTCCGGGCCAGGACGAAAGAACTCCGCGTTCGCAGCCTGCTCGGGAGTCAACGGGACGCCGAATCGGCGTGCCATGGCGATTCTCTCGTCGGACGAGAGTTGTTTCCGTTGGTGTGCCGTGTTGCGGGCGGCGCCTTGCGAGCCCATGCCGTCGCCTTTGACCGTCTTCACCAGGACCACGGTTGGACGGTCGTTCTCGGTCGCGGCCTCGCTGAACGCGGCGTGGATCTTCAACGGATCGTGGCCGCCTCGGCGGAGCGATCGCAACTCATCGTCGGACAATTCCGCGAAGAGCTCTTTCAAGGGCTGAGAGTCTCCGGCCCAATGCTCCCGGAGTTGAGCTCCCGAGAGCGTTGACTCGAGTTGGTAATCCCCATCCATCAGTTGGTTCATGCGGCGTTGGAGGACCCCGGCGCTGTCGCTGTTCAGCAACCGATCCCAATCGCTGCTCCACAGCACCTTGAGCACGCGCCAGCCTGACCCGAGGAAGGATCGCTCCAGTTCCTGGATGATCTTTCCATTGCCGCGCACCGGGCCGTCAAGGCGTTGCAGATTGCAGTTGACCACCATGACGAGATTGTCGAGTCGTTCCCTCGCAGCGATGTTGATCGTGCCGAGCACCTCGGGTTCGTCGGTTTCGCCGTCTCCGACAAACAGCCAGATCTTGCCGCCATTGCGGGGCTTGAGCCCTCGGTTTTCCAAGTACTTCGCGAACCGGGCTTGGTAGATGGCGCACGGCGTCGACAGGCCCATGCTGGCCGTTGGCATCTGCCAGAATCCGGGCATGCGGCGGGGATGCGGATAGGAAGGCAACCCTCCGCCCTCCTGAAGTTCTCTTCGAAAGTTCCTCAGCTGCCGCTCGGTCAGTCGTCCCTCCAGGAAGGCCCGCGCGTACACGCCTGGGGAGGCATGGGCCTGGACGTGAACTTGGTCGCCGCCGTACTCGTCCGAAGCCGCTCGGAAGAAGTGATTGAAGCCCACTTCCAGCATGGTTGATGCCGAGAAGTAGGTTGCGATGTGTCCTCCGACACCGGTTCCGCTGTCTACACCCTTCAGCACCATGCATGCGGCGTTCCACCGCAGAATGCACTCGATTCTCCCTTCCAGCACGGGATCGCCCGAGTACTGCGTTTGCCGGGAACTTGGAATGGAGTTTCGGTAGGGCGTATTGAAGCGTGAAGGATCGGCTGCAACGTCGTGTTCGTCAGCCTCGGCCTGAAGTCTTGTCACCAGGTGTCTGGCCGCGTCCCGTCCGCGCACCTTGATGATCTCGGCAAGAGCCTCGCGCCACTCGTCCAGCTCCAGCGCCCAGTCGGGATCCGCCTTCAAGTCCGGGCTAGCCATGGCGACTAGAGTACTCGGAGCCTCCAACGGCCATCGGACCCCGCCGTCGAAGAGCTCCAAGGGACTTGAAGCGGAGATGCAGGAAGAAACAGGCTCAGCTAGTTGTTGCCTGAATCACTCTCGGATTCGCTCGTTGCACGCTCCTTCCGAGCCTTGTCAATGAGAAAGGCAACCACGTCGAGCATCTCGACGAGAGCCGAAAGACCCTTCGTGTCGACCACGTACTTGCGACGATCCTGTAGACCCGCAGCGCCGCCATGGATTCGCCAACCCGCCTTTGCGTCTCAAACGTAGTGAAGGCGCTCTGAAACGTCTCCTTGTCGACTCCTGCCCTCTGTTCGAACAACCTTGCCAACAGGTCGGTCTGGCTCATGTCCAGACGATGTTCATGAATGGCCTCGAACAGCGGGACGTGAATCCGTTCAAGGGCTTCAAGGCTCTCGGCTACGTGAAATGCCTGCGCGAGACGTCCCCAGGACGGAGAGAACACCGCATGGACGCGCCGAAACGCAACGTCTTCGGGCAATCGGTTCTTCCACGCGTCCAGCAGCGGCCTGAAGTTGTAGCAATGCGGACAGGCGTAGGAGAAGACCTCCACCACCTCGACCCTGGACGGGTCGAGAGTCTTGGAGGGTATGGGGATCTTGGTGTAGTGGACGCCCTGTTCGAACTCGTCCGCAAATGCCAGCCCAGCAAGCATGATGGCGCACAGGCACGCGGATTGAATCCATTCCGCCACTGAGGCAGGCCCTCGTTTCATGGATGCTGCGGGCACACTCGGTCAGTAGAGCCCCAAGACGTAATTGGCCACGGCTTCCATCTCGGTGTCAGTCATCCTGCTGGCCACCGCGCGCATCATGCCGTTCATATTCTCGTCGCTCGTTCGAAGGCCCACTCGGTAGAGCTTCAGCTGAGCGACCGTGTAGGCAATCGGTTGCCCGGCAATCCTGGGAAAGCCGGCCAGGTGGTTGCCTTGGCCGTTCGGAGCGTGGCAAGCCGTGCAGGCAGGGACTTCCTTCGCCAGGATGCCGCCGCGATAGATGGCCTCTCCAAGACCCAGGAGATTTTCGTCGGACTGGCCTATCTTGCCAGGCATGGATGCGTAGTGCAGGGCAAGATCCTGAAGATCTTCGTCGGTCATGGAGTCGAGGAGGCCTGCCATCACCGCGATTTCCCTTTCGCCTGACTTGATCAGGCGCAATTGATGCAACGCGTAGGCTTGATTCTGGCCGGATAGGTTCGGGT
>JAGWBL010000173.1:3062-6383 GCA_021295935.1 Pseudomonadales bacterium | reverse complement strand
CGATCAGCGGCCCGGCCCGCCCCCCCACCACGCGGAGGAGCAATTCGGTTGCGCGTTGCTCCGCTCTATGTTGAAGATTGAAATCGACGCCCCGTTCGTAGCGGGTTGAAGCGTCAGTCTGCAAGCCCAGCCTCCGGGACGTTTGGGCAATGGTCATGGGGTCAAAGTACGCGCACTCGAGAAACAACCCGACGGTTGACCCGGTGACGGCTGAGCGCTCGCCACCCATGATGCCAGCCAGCGCCACGGGTCCGCCTGCGTCGCAGATCAACAAGTCCTGGACCTGCAGGTCTGGTTCCTCACCATCTAGCAGCCTCAGCGATTCCCCAACTTCGGAGGTCCGCACGCAGACGTCTTCCTTCAACGCGTCCAGATCGAACGCGTGAAGAGGCTGACCGAGTTCCATCATGACGTAGTTCGTCACGTCAACGATAGGATTGATCGGTCGCAATCCTGCTCTGTGCAACCGATCCAGCAGCCAGACGGGTGTGGGGTTGGAAATGTCTACCCCTTCTATCACGCGTCCGAGATATCGTGGGCATGCGGACGGTGATCCTAGCTGAATTCGCTTGCTTGCGTCCGATTCCAGCGAGAATGCTCGTTGTCGTGGAAGCGTCACGTCCAAGTCGTTGAGGACACCCAGCTCCCGGGAGACTCCCAGCAGGCTGAAACAGTCTCCTCGATTGGGCGTCAGGTCCAGGGTCAGTATGCGATCGTCGAGGCGGAGCGTTTCCTGGGTGCTCTCTCCGACCCTCGCATCCCGCCCTAGATCAAGGATGCTTCCCGCCGAGGTCCAGAGCCCCAACTCCTGAGCGCTGCAAAGCATGCCCTCCGAGACTACGCCACGAATCTCTCGGGTTGCCAGCACCGTGCCATCAGGCAGCTTGGTGCCGGGGCCTGCATACGCCGTTCGCATTCCCACACGGACATTCCCGGCCCCGCAGACCACTCGATGCGCACCATTGCCATCATCGACGGTGCACACTTTCAGGTTTCTGGCAGCGTGGTGTGGTTCAATGGACATCACCTCTGCGACCCGAACGTCGAGCGGCGCCACAAGCAAGCGATCGGCGCCCTGGACCTCCAAACCAACGCTGGTCAGCTGGTCGCAAAGCTCGTTCGTGGCAACCGGAGGGTCAACCCACTCCCGCAACCAGTTCTCGCTGATCTTCATGCTTCCGCCTTAGCCGAACTGTCGCAGAAACCGAACATCGTTCTCGAACAGCGTCCGCAGATCGTGTATGTCGTAGAGCAGCATGGCAAGCCGATCGGCGCCGAATCCGAAAGCAAACCCGCTGAACTCCTGTGGATCTATCCCTGACATCGACAGCACATTGGGATGCACCATTCCACATCCCATGACTTCCCTCCACCCTTGCGTTCCCATGACATCGACCTCCGCTGACGGTTCGGTGAAAGGAAAGTAAGAAGGCCGGAACCTGACCTGGGCGTCTTCCTGGAAGAACCCGTGGATGAAGTCGATCACCGTGCCCTTCAGGTCGCCGAAGCTGATCTCCCGATCGATGACCAAGCCCTCGACCTGGTGGAACTTCGGCGTGTGCGTCTGATCGGAAACGCGCCGATAGACCCGACCGGGACAAATCACGCGAATCGGCGGTGGCTGGCTCTCCATGACACGAACCTGGACCGGCGAAGTGTGCGTCCGAAGCACTCTGCCATCGTCCAGGTAGAACGTGTCGTGCATGGCTCGTGCAGGATGGTCCTGAGGCAAGTTCAGAGCCTGGATGTTGTGGTAGTCGTCTTCGATCTCGGGACCGTCGACGACGTCGTAGCCTGCGGCTTCGAACATTGCCTCGATGCGAGTCAGAGCGTGCGTCACCGGGTGCAGGCTGCCTTGGAATCTTTTTCGTCCCGGCAACGTCACGTCGATGCAGTCTTCCGAAATGGAGTGCTGGAGCTCTTCGAACTCCAGATGTTCCTTGCGGGCGTGAATCGCGTCTTCCAATCGGACCTTGGCGCGGTGTATCGCCGCACCAGCGGTAGGCCTTTCAGATTTCGGAAGACTCCCAACCGAGCGCAGGAGCTGCGTGATCGCGCCCCGATTGCCCAGGTATTGGATGCGCACGCCGTCCAGGTCGGCAAGCGAACTGGCAAGCTCGACCGACTTCAGGGCTTCGGTCAAAGAGAGTTCGATGTCCATGGGACCCTTGACAGGCTGCAAAACCAGGCTCTTACTTTCCGCGTCTGGACGCGGAATCCGCGTGGGCTAAGCGACTTTCCTCAAGGAAGTCTGCGCCACTGACACAAGCCGCTCGAACGCTTTGGGCTCGTGTAGCGCCAAGTCAGCGAGAACCTTGCGGTCGATGTGCACGGATGCAGTTCGCAATCCGTTCATGAACTCGCTGTATTTCAGGCCGTGTTGCCGTGCAGCTGCATTGATTCGTACGATCCAAATGGCTCGGAAGTGACCCTTGCGCTTGCGCCGGTCCCTGTAGGCGTACTGGCCCGCCTTGATGACCGCTTGCTTGGCGACCTTGAACGTGCGGCTACGGGCGCCATAGTAGCCCTTTGCCTTCTTGAGGATTTTCTTGTGGCGGGCCTTGGCAGCCACGCCTCGCTTGACTCTCGACATCTCTTTTCTCGTCTGGGACGTGCGTCCTTGCGGACGGCGCCTGGCGAGCTACGTGCACCAGCAACTGCATCGCCGCTTCGCCCGATCTTCTATCTCGCCTTGTTGGGTAGCAATTGCGCCATGCGATCGCGATCGCCTGTTGCGAGTTCATTGAATCCGCGAAGCTGGCGCTTCCGCTTCGGTGCCTTGTTGGTGAACTTGTGGTTCTTGCCCATGCGCTTGTGCTTGAAGCTGGTGGACGTGCGACGAAAGCGTTTCGCAGCGCCCTTGTGCGTTTTCAGTTTCGGCATTGGTTGTCCATTCCGCTCTCCAGCCTACTCAGGATTCTCCACAGTTCCTTGCTCTAGCGCTTCTTCTTGCTGGGACCCATGACCATGGTCATCTGCCGTCCTTCGAGGGAACCGGCTTGCTCCACCAATCCCACGTCGCTCAGGTCCTCTTCCAATCGGTTGAGCATCCGCACTCCGAGCTCGGGATGGGCGAGCTCGCGACCACGAAACCTGAGATTGATCTTGATCTTGTCTCCCTCGTCCAGAAACCGCCTCAGTTTGCGCAACTTGACCTGGTAGTCGCCCGTGTCGGTGCTAGGGCGAAACTTCATTTCCTTGACCTGAATCTGGCGCTGCTTCTTGCGTTGGCTTGCCCGAGCCTTCTTCAGGTCGAACAAGTGCTTGCCATAGTCCAGGACCTTGACGACTGGCGGATTCGAGTCCGGTGCAATAAGTACG
>JAGWBL010000173.1:2473-2808 GCA_021295935.1 Pseudomonadales bacterium | reverse complement strand
ACTTCATCGACAGATGCAGAGCCCGGCCTCAAGACCGTCAATGCGGCTTCGAACCACGCGGAAACGTTGCGTGCGTTGGTCAAAGCGAGTACATTAGTGATTGGCGGCAGTGACCGTCTGCAAACCGGAAGGCGCGTAGCTCAGTTGGCTAGACCACTACCTTGACATGGTAGGGGTCGTTGGTTCAACTCCAATCGCGCCTACCAGCCCCTGCACCGAACGAGTCCGTCTACTTTGCCCCGCCGGCGGCAGGACCCGAAAGCTTCGTCGCCTTGATCCAACGAATCCGGTCCCGCAGTTCGGTGGCGCGCTCAAACTCCAGCAACGCGGCTTGT
>JAGWBL010000173.1:1940-2364 GCA_021295935.1 Pseudomonadales bacterium | reverse complement strand
GCTTGTACGTTGAGCTGCGAGCGCCTTCCATCACGTCAGCCACACCCTTCGACACGCTCTTTGGGGTGATGTTGTTCAGCTCGTTGAACCTCAGTTGCTTGGATCGGCGTCGCTCGGTCTCACCGATCGCCCGCGCCATGGAGCCGGTCGTCTCGTCAGCGAACAGGATCACCCGCCCTCGAATGTTGCGAGCCGCCCTGCCAATGGTCTGGATCAGCGACCTGTCGGATCGGAGAAAGCCCTCCTTGTCAGCGTCGAGAATGGCAACGAGAGACACTTCCGGTATGTCCAGGCCCTCGCGCAGCAGGTTGATGCCAACGAGAACGTCGAACTCCGCCAAGCGAAGGTCGCGGATGATCTCCATGCGCTCGACGGTGTCGATGTCGGAGTGCAGGTATCGGACCCGTACTCCATTGTCGTCTAG
>JAGWBL010000173.1:0-1865 GCA_021295935.1 Pseudomonadales bacterium | reverse complement strand
ATTGGTACACTTGGGTGCCAGCGGGACGCACGTCCACCGCAGGGTCCACAAGTCCAGTCGGTCGAACCACCTGCTCGACAATGGTTTCCGAATTCTGCTGCTCATACGGTCCGGGCGTCGCTGACACGAAGATCATTTGGGGAGCGATCGCCTCCCACTCGTCGAACCGCAAGGGTCGATTGTCCAAGGCGGATGGCAACCGGAAGCCGTGCTCGACCAAGGTTTCCTTGCGCGATCGGTCCCCTCTGTACATGCCGCCAATCTGGGGGATCGTGACATGGGACTCGTCCACGACGAGCATGGCGTCAGCGGGAAGGTAGTCGAACAGGGTCGGAGGCGGCTCCCCCTCTTCCCTTCCCGAAATGTATCGAGAATAGTTCTCGATCCCCGTGCAGAAGCCGAGCTCACGAATCATCTCGAGATCGTAGCGAGTTCGCTGTTCCAGTCTCTGGGCCTCAAGCAACTTCTGCCGCTTCACAAGTTCGGCCCGCCGTCGGTCCAGTTCGGCTTCAACGTCCCCCAAGATGCCGAGCATTCGTTCGCGGGCGGTTACGTAGTGAGTCTTCGGGAAAACGGTATATCGCGGAACTTTCCGCTTGGATTCGCCGGTCAGCGAATCGAAGACTGTGAGTTGCTCAACGATGTCGTCGAACAGTTCGACCCTGAGCGCGTCGCCTTCGGATTCCGCCGGAAAGATATCGATCACGTCGCCGCGTACTCTGTAGGTGCCGCGTTCGAACGCGACGTCATTACGCGTGTAGAGGAGCTCTGCAAGGCGATTGATGATGTACCGCTGGCCCACACGGTCGCCGCGGTCCAGATGAAGAACCATCTCCAGATACGAGCCCGGATCACCCAGGCCGTAGATCGCGGACACCGACGCCACGATGATGGTGTCGCGACGCTCGAATAGCGCCTTGGTTGCCGAGAGGCGCATCTGCTCGATGTGGGCATTGATGGAAGCGTCCTTTTCGATGTACAGGTCCGACGCGGGAACGTAAGCCTCCGGCTGGTAGTAGTCGTAATAGGAAACGAAGTACTCCACCGCGTTGCGCGGGAAGAACTCGCGGAATTCGCCGTACAACTGTGCCGCCAACGTCTTGTTTGGAGCGAGAACGAGTGTCGGTCGCTGGACATTGGCGACCACATTGGCAATCGTGAAAGTCTTGCCTGAACCCGTGACACCTAGCAGGGTCTGGCAAGCCAGCCCCTGATCCAGACCGTCAGTCAGTTCCTTGATGGCTTCGGGCTGATCGCCCGCCGGCCCGAAGTCCGAGACAACATGGAACTTCGTTCTTGTCTTGACGGCCGAATCGGCCTCGTTGCTTGGTTCGCAATCCAGTCGATTCAGCAGCAGTTCCGACATGGTCCCTCAGCGATGTCCTCTTGAAGCGAGAACGCGCAAATTTCGAGGGACCTCATGTCGCACGAAGTGGCCGGCCTGAAGAAGCCTGCTCAAGGAGTGGATTCCCAGAACGGTCTCGGCCGTTCGCGCAGCTTCACGGCATCAACATGACTCGCTTCGAATTCCTCGAACCTGCGATCAAGTTCGGCCTCCAACGCCGCCCTGTCCGGATGGAACGAATAGCGAACGCTGTTGTAGGACATCCTCTTCAAGTCCGCATAAGACAGGTTGTAGGTGCTCGCCGCACGGGTGTACTCCTGTGTCAGATCCGTTCGCAGTACTCCGTAGTCATCCGTCGACAGAGCGACTGGAACGCCCGCCTTCATGTATTCGACGAACGGATGCTCCCATCCTTGGACTCCCAAGATCACGGCATTGGATGTAAGGTTGATCTCGACCAGAATGTCGCGGTCCCTCATCGTTCGTAGAAGTTCAGCCGAGTCGCGTTCGTAAGTCACGT
>JAGWBL010000172.1:3516-6868 GCA_021295935.1 Pseudomonadales bacterium | reverse complement strand
GGGTGTGGTGTCAGGATCTTCGTGGACCAGCCAGGCACGCCGCACGCGGAAACGAACATCGCCTATTGCCGTCCGGGGGAAGAGCAGGACGGTGACGAGCCGGTCGACTACTCCAGCGTTCGAGTGTGGTTCGATTCCAAGAGCGCCAAGTATCTGGTGGACGCCGTTGTCGATTTTCGCGAAGACCGCATGGGCGGACAGCTGACCATCAAGGCCCAGAATGCGCGGATTCCTAAGGTTTCGCCTGATTCACCCATCGAGGATCGCATCAACTTCGTTCTGTACAACGAGATCAATCCCGCCCTCGCGTCACATGGGGGCATGGTCTCGCTGGTCGAGATGCTGGATGAGCAAACAGCCCTTCTTCAGTTTGGAGGCGGGTGTCAAGGTTGTGCGGCGGTGGACATCACGCTGAAACAGGGCGTTGAAGCAACGCTTCTTTCCCAGGTCCCCGACCTCAAGGGTATCGAGGACGCGACGGACCACTCGTTCAGAGAGAACGCCTTCTACCGATAAGCCTCACCAGGCTCGGGGCCCCTTAGCCGATAGCTGACGCGGAGTCTTCGGGAGCGAGCCCGCTAGTGCAGTCGCTCACCGTTTCACGCGAAACTGATCGCCGGGGAAAGGGATGGGCAAAAGCCATCCACGACTTGACAACATCCCAAAATATGGGTCGGAACTCTCCTTGTCATGCGTCTTTCCCCGGCAAGGTTCAATCCTACACAAAAAGGCGATTCTTGGGAGGGACTTCCCGGGGGGTCGTCGACCGCAGCCCGGAGTCGGAATGCAAGTTCCCACCAGCTGGATCAGGTTCGGTTTGCGGATTGCCACGCTTTCGGTTTGGCGCGCTGTGAAGCGCTCGCTTCAATCCCTTGCAGTCCTGTCGGGCATCACGATGGGATACTCCACGAACAACGGGAGACTCGTGAAATAGATTCCTGCGCGAATTGGGCGTGACTCCACCCGCCCCACGATATCGGTGTAACGTTGGAGTTGGTTCAGGTAGTCGGTGTCGTACTTGCGTTGAAGGATTTCCGAGCGTGTGCCTCGCTCTCCGGACTTGTAGTCGATGATCCAACGGCATCCCTCGGAGTCCACAAAGGTCCGATCGAGTATCGCGGTTGCCAACTGGCCTCCAACAATAGTCTCGTAGCGTCGTTCGAATCCGGATTCCTCATGGTCATTGGAGAGGATCCACCGCCCGTCGGGGTCGTCGAGCACGTTTTGGATCTGCTTCAGTACCAGAGAAAGCGCCGACCTGGCTTCGCGGCTATCCAACCCCTCCTGGCGCAACTGCATTGTCCAGATCCTGATCTGATGCTCTGTCGCCGGCCAGACGCCGGTTTCGCGACCCATGTCGTAGAGGATGCGGTGGACCAAGTTGCCGACAGCGATGTCTTCGTTGACGCCGATCGCATCGACTTGCGCACCTTTCAACTCGCTGACCGGTACCGAAGCATTCAATGCATTCGACATGGGCGCTGGCGGTTCCGTCCAGGCGTAGTCCGCACAGAGTCGCCTCGTGCGAACTTGTTTGCTCACCCCATCCGTATGATTCTCGGCCTCGTCTGCATCCACGAACAGGATCGACAGCCGAGCGACTGAGTTCGCGAGGTGTCTTAACAGCGACTTGGGAGGCGCGGACAACTCAATGTCATTCGCGCCCGGCTTGAGGCTGCCGTACAACGAAAGCGATCGGACCGCCCTGGTGGTCGCCACGTACAGGACTCGCATTGATTCGCTTTCCTCTTCCTCACGATCCACTTTCCTGAGCCACGCGTAAAGCGAGTGCTCATCATCGGAGTCCTTCAGCGTTGCCATGAGGAGGCCCTTCTCTGGTCGCTTGAACATCAAGAGTTCCTTGGCGTCTGTGGACGGACCGTGGTCTAGATCCGGCAAGATCACGTGATCGAACTCGAGCCCCTTGGACTTGTGGATGGTCATGATCTCCACATGGGCGTCAGGGGATTGTTGCGAAGCGTAGAGCTCCTCCGTCCTTTTCCAGATTGCTGCAGGATCGGGCGCGCCCTTTGATTCCGACTCCAGCAGATCCAGATATCGCTCTGCGTTCTCCACTGTGTCCTGGTCTACGTAAGCGTCCGGTCCGCCCAATTGGAACCAAAGCCGTTCCAAGACGGATCTGAACGTCCGTGTTCGATCCGCGCGCGCTGCATCGACTGCATTGCGCACGCGATTGACTCGTAGTTGGTCGTGAGCCTGCTCGAAACTCAACGAGAGCATCTCGGAGCCCGTGTCGACCTCCGCGGACTTCTCTATTTGGGGCAGAGCCAGGCCGCAGAGCGGCGACTTCAGGAGAGACAGCCAAGCAAGCTTGTCGTGGTCGTCATAGAGCGCACTGCAGATGGCATGGAGGTCGCGGACGACGGCGACGTCAGTCAACTTCTCAATGTCCACTCCCGCCCAGGGCACACCCAACTCCCGCATGGCGGCAAGAAACACCGGGAGCTTGGTCCGAGAGCGAATCAGAAGTGCGATGGACTGGCCTGGGTCCGCTTCGCGCAGTTCCTTGACTCGCTCGGCAACCGCCCGTGCCTGCGCATGGGATTCAGGGTCGTCCCTGAACACCTGGAATCGAATCGAGCCCTCGAATGACTGTATGGACTCGGCTGTGTTGAACGGCACTGCACCCAAGGTGTACGGCTTGAATACAGACTGGTAGACCCTGTTGTTCCACTCAATCAACTCGGGGGCGCTTCGGAAGTTGGTGGTCAATTCGATGTTGGTGAGTGCGCGCTGACCCATTCCGGCTTCGCGCGCGTCCAGATATATGCCGACGTCGGCGTTTCTGAATCGATAGATCGATTGCATCGGATCTCCGACCGCGAAGAACGTGTTGCCGTCATTGACTTGCCAACCTTGGATCAGCGCATCGAAGAGTTCGCGCTGAGCGTGAGACGTGTCTTGGAACTCATCGACAAGAATGTGCGAGATCCGATAGTCCAGCGCCTGAATCAGTTCTGTAGGCGCTTCGTCGGATCGCAGCGCGCGAGTCGCTCCTGCTGCCAGTTCGGTGAAGTCCACGACCTTCCGCGCTTCGAACAGAGCTGTCAATGCGTTGTTTGCAAGAGACAAGACCACTGCAGTCTTGACAAGGCGGTCCTGTTCAAGTGGCGAACCGATCTCATCGGGCAGTACCTGGAGCCGCCTGAGCGTCTCCTGGACTCGAGTCTCCGTCTCAATCGCCTGTTTGCAAGACGTCCAGTCGTCCTTCAGGGATGATTGGGCAGGGAATCCATGTCGCTTGTCAACTCTCTTGCGCACGTTGCCCTGGCTCGTGAGGAATAGATTGGCAAGGAGCCGAGCATTCGAGGCTTTCGTCAATTCCCCAAAC
>JAGWBL010000172.1:0-3444 GCA_021295935.1 Pseudomonadales bacterium | reverse complement strand
AACCAGAAACTCGCGGCCCGTCTTGAGCAATTGCTCCCAGTCTGGTGTGGCATCGCCAACATGGGCTTGCACCGTGCTCGACACCACTCCGATCCACTGGTCCCTGCGCTGGAGCATGTCGGCAACCAACTTGACTGCCTTGTCGAAGTCGTTGTCCACCAAGTCCGCAAGGAAGCAGATCACGTCCTGGTTAAGCGATTGAGGCGAGAGAACGGACTGGATCAACCCGCTTGCTGCATCGGAGTAGTAAATCGATGCGCTGTCGAGAGTCTGGTAGTCGAGTCCCAAGCGACTGGCATAGGGCAGCCGTTGCACGAGGCTGTAGGCAAAGCTGTCGATCGTCTGGATCTTGAGTCGCTGGGGATTGGCCAACAGGTCCCAGCCCTTTCTCGCGTTGTGCTCCAGCGCGCCTCGGGACACGTCATCTTGAGGATGCGCAAGCTTCTTGAGCACGCGGGAACGCATTTCCTTGGCTGCCTTGCGCGTGAACGTAATGGCCAGAATCTCTTCGGGTGAGCTGACATGCGCTAGTAACGCCAGGAACCGTTCCACCAAGAGAGTGGTCTTTCCCGAACCCGCAGGAGCCTGAACCAGGAAGGACCCTGATGGGTAAGCGGCTCGACGCCGTTGTTCGATGTCCGGGGGAGTGGGCAGCGGAGCATCTCTCCTCGCGGTGGTCTCCCGGCCCGGGCGTTGACTCGTCTCGCTCACTTCACGATTGTTCAAAGACACGACATAGACTGTGCAGATGGCAGTTTCTGCATGCGTTGTCCTGTGGGTCCACCGTGGCGGCCCCGGACGCGAACTCCTCGGCAAGCCTCGTCAGATCTTTCCGCCAGTCCCTTGTGACGGCCTCAAACTCTCTTCCCCCGACCGGGAGATCGCAGGGCCATGACCTCAGGATTGCTCCATCCTTGTGGACGAAGTAGAACCCTATCCCCTTGGGTTCCCAGCCGGCGTCTTCTGCGAGCAAGTAGTAGAGTGGAAGCTGCGGCTGCTGAGGGCGGCCCGCGTCCCATCTTGGAGCCTTGGCCTTGGAGGCCTTGTAGTCAATGATGAGCTGACCACCGAGACCTGTGTCGTCCACACGGTCGACTCTCGTAAAGAACCGAACGCCGCCGAGTTCACCCTCAAGCGGTGTCTCGGCGGAGTCGACTTCGAAGTGCAGCCGCGATCTCTCTGTCCGCCTCCAGCGTTGGACCAAGCCGCAAACGACACGAACTTCGTTTCGAACAATGGCCTCCGGAAGTCTCTTGCTCAACGGGTCCAGGTGCTCCCGAACTATCGTGCGAATCCGGGAGTCCTGAAGGGCAACAATAGCGTCTCGAGTCGGGCATTCCTGGGTTATGTGTTCCAGGATCTCGTGGATGATCGATCCTCGTTCAAGCGCTCCAGGAAACAGTGAGGGCTCGACTTCTTGCTTGAGACCCAGTCGGTACATCCCGAACGCTTTGAACGGACAGTTGGACTGCGCCTCCAGCAAGTAGGCGGAGTACTTGCGTTCGGTGGGCGTGCTCATCCCAGTGCCGCTGACGGACGCGTACTCTTCCAGAAGTTCCGGCCGTGCTGGTCGACTCCACACGTGACCCCGTTCTGCCAACCTGCTCGACTGGCCGAGAAGATCTTCGGCCGCGACATGTGCATTGCCCGCGACCAGAGCGCTGGGCTGGGCTGCGACGTCCTCGTCCGGATCCGCATAGCTGAACACCACGTCATGTGCGGTCTTGTGCCAGAATGGAGTGAGGTCTCGCGCGTTCGCGAGCTCATCTGAGTGAGTGGAGCCGTGAATCTGAGCTCGTCGTTGCATGCCAATCGGAATCATTGGATTCGGGCTCGCTGCCTTGGGCCACTCGGCATCGCTCAGGCCGGTCACCCAAAGCGAGTCGAAAGTCAAGTGTCGCGACTCGTCATGCGCCATTACCTGGATGGGCGCGTAACGGGTCGGGGTCGGATAGCTCGCTTTGTCGATGGATTCGGTCATGAGCTTGACAGCCCGCCTCCACGTCACTGGGCCGAGGACAACCCCACTGCCTGCAACTTGGTTGATCGCCCTGATGACTTGTAGGCGTTGGAGCCTTTCGTGGTTGGATTCCGCGTCAAGCCGCCAACCCGCATCGTTGAAGAGACTTCCAATGACCTCGGTCCAGCGAGCAGGCAACATCTTTCGAGCGGCTGGAATTGCGGAAGAAAACTGATTCAGCCAATCCAATCCGCTCTGCCTGGCGAACCACTTGAAATTCACCCGTTCCCTGCCAAGGCTCGCTGGCGACGGTGGCAACCCGAGATTCTTGAGGTAGCGGGAGCGTGCCAGCTGTCGCAGCTCCGAGTAGCGGACGTCGTTGACGGTCCAGTTCAGGAAGGCTGAAATCTCCCTGCCGAGAGCGCTCTCGGAGAGTGCGTGGGGCCGATCGAAGTTGACGACTTGGCTGATCTCTTCAAGCTCCGGAAACACGGCCTCGAAAGTCCGGCGCAGTTTCGAGTGTTCGGCGCTGACTCCAGCGACAAGGATTCCGATCCTGGAACTGGGATCCGAGCCAAGTTGTTTCCGTGCCCAGAGGGCGGAGGACATCCGTTCGCGTCTCGTGTCGGAAAATCCGATCAAGCTTGGAGTCGATTTCGCGGTTGCGGTCGGGTTGGTCTCAACTACGCGACACCCGTGCCGCGCGAGGGTGTTGAGAAGTGTTGACTGAATCCGAGTTGGGCGGTCGAAACCCACCGCAGCGATGCCATCCGAAGTTAGTACCTGGTTCGAAATGGCCTCGACGAGCATCGGCGCAAGTTCGGGCGCGGTGATCAGTTCCCTTTCGTCCAGCTCCATTGGCAACTGTGCCGCTCGTCAGCCGTCTCCTTGACGTCGTTCCTGACCGGCCAATGGCCCCTGGCGTGAATCATGCGCCACGCCGCCTCAAATGTGCTGGCATGCCGCTCAACGCTCTTGCTGGGAGCGGTCGACTCGATCGCGATTCGAAGGGTGTCGCCGGAAATCAGATGCCTACACGCAGGTTCGTAAGCGCGCGCAACGAGATCCGAATGGCGATCGGTGGTCCAGCGCGTCCAAGACAGCACTTCCTGCGGAGTCCAAGCAGTCTCCTTGCGCTGGACGCGACGGTAGGCGAACGAGTAATTGATCTCGTTCTCAAGGCGCAAGGTGGAGGTGATGATTGCTGCCGACGGCGGTGTGGGGGGCAGGTCAATCAGCGGTGGGCGCACGGGCTGATTCTAGCACAGAGTTGTTAGCAACAGAGGGAGCTGGTCCAACAAGTCGCTCTTCCATCCATTCGCGAACCGTCCAGTCTCGTGGGGGCACCGCGGCGGCCCCGTGTGGCGTGGAACCTTGACGAGGGGGGGCACGAAATTTCTCGCTTGGTTATCATTTGGAGAACTGCCCTGTCCGGATCCCGTGTTCAAGCTCCTTCTCCGAGATTTCCTCGAAGTTCGATGGCC
>JAGWBL010000171.1:1535-4894 GCA_021295935.1 Pseudomonadales bacterium | reverse complement strand
GAAGAGTGTCCGAAAGCGCGCGTCGCCTGCGAGACGCTGATCACGGGGAAGATGGTTGTTCTCTCCGGAGAAACCAACCCCCACATTCGCAAACTCGGAATAGACGTCAAGAAGATTGTGCTCCAGGTCATCGAGGCCGTCGGGTACACCCGAGATTCCGGGTTCGATCCGGCCAACTTCATCCTCCTCGACCAGCTGGGGTTGCAGTCCCCCGACATTCGCCGAGGGGTTGACAGGAACGATGGCGAACAGGGCGCCGGCGACCAAGGCTTGATGTTCGGTTATGCGACCACCGAGACCCCTTCTCTGATGCCTGCCCCGATCCATTACGCACACCGCCTGGTCAAGCGCCAGGCGGAGCTTCGGAAGTCCGGCTGCTCGTGGTTGCGTCCGGACGCCAAGTGCCAAGTCACCCTTGAGTACCAGGGCGACAAGCCAGTTGGAGTCGAAGCGATCGTCTTGTCCACTCAGCACGATCCCTGCAAGGAACAAGCGTTCGTCGAGGAGTTTGTCACCGAAGAGATCATTAAGACTACGCTTCCACCGAACTGGATTCCGGACCGCGACAGCATTCACGTCAACCCAACGGGAAGATTTGTGAAGGGAGGTCCCGAAGGAGACGCCGGGCTGACCGGTCGGAAGATCATCGTTGACACGTACGGCGGGATGGCACGCCACGGTGGCGGGGCCTTCTCGGGCAAGGATCCATCCAAGGTGGACCGATCCGCCGCCTACGCAGCCCGTTACGCGGCCAAGAATGTCGTGGCCGCGGGGCTCGCGTCGCGCTGCGAGATCCAGGTCAGCTACGCAATCGGAAGATCCGAACCCACGTCAATCTCGGTGGACACCTTCGAGACCGGACGGATATCGGACAAGCGGATCGAGCAACTGGTCGAGCGGCACTTCCACTTCCGTCCCGCCGGCATGATCGACATGCTGGACCTGCTTCGGCCCATCTACCGAAAGACCGCAACCTACGGACACTTCGGGCGCGACGATCCAGACTTCACTTGGGAGAACACCGACCGCGCCCACCTGCTTCGCCAGGACCGGATCAGCGCCGTCGGATAAATGCGCGCCGCGCGGCCGGAAGTCAGTTTCGAGTTCTTTCCCCCCAAGTCTGACGACGGCTTCGCCGGACTGCTGCGAACGGCGGACGCGCTGGCAAAGTACAAGCCCGACTTCTTCTCCGTGACCTACGGAGCTGGCGGCAGCACACGCCAGGGCACGTTTCGGACAGTCGAGACGCTGAGGAGACATGGTCACAATGCCATCCCCCACCTCTCGTGGGGGGAAGAGAGCAGCAGGCAGATCTGTGACCTGCTCGGACGCTACCAGGATCTCGGGGTGTCAAGGCTGGTGCTGATCCGGGGCGACGTGCCCTCTGGCGCCTATGCACCCACGCACTACGCCAGCGAACTGGTGCAACTGGTGCACGCGCGTTTTCGCGACACATTCAGGACCTACGTGGCGGCCTATGCGGAAATGCATCCCCAAGCGCCGGGGCCCTCCGAGGACCTCCGACGCTTGAAACAGAAACTGGACGCTGGAGCCAGCGCCGCCATCACGCAGTACTTCTACGTGTTGGAGGCCTATCGGCGACTTGTCCTTGAAGCCCGTGCCACGGGTATCGTGAAGCCGATCGTAGCCGGCATCATGCCGATCACGAACTACGAACGGCTGGTGCGGTTTTCGGACAGCTGCGGCGCGGAGATTCCAAGGTGGATTCGGTGCAGGCTCACCGAACTCGCCGACCACGACCAGGCGCTTCGCGACTTTGGCGCGCAAGTGGTGACGGACCTCTGCAGCCGATTGGTAGAGGAAGGAGCGCCCGGCCTGCACTTCTACACTCTCAACCGGTGGCGAGCCACCGCTCGGATTCTGGATGGGCTGGCGCTCGAGATGGACCGGCATGGCTCGTCAGCCAAGGGCGCCGCTACCTGACAGCCTGCATCGCGAACACGATCATGGATTTCTACACGCATTCGGCTTTTCTCGACCACAGGGTTCCCGTGGGGCATCCCGAGAGACCCGAGAGACTCGACTCGCTGTTGACCCACTTGAAGAGCGTGGATCTCTGGCCGGATCTCAACGTGATTTCGGCTCCCCGTGCGAACGTGCAGGATCTTGCGCGGGTGCACACTTCCGACTACGTCGCCGCCATCAAAGAACTTTCGCCGACAGCAGGTTTCGTCCAGTTGGACCCCGACACCGCCATGAGCCCCGGGTCGCTGGAAGCGGCCACCAGAGCCGCAGGCGCCGTTTGCAGCGCCGTCCGGCGGATCGCCTCGGGAGGTGCCAAACGCGCGTTCTGCGCCGTTCGCCCCCCGGGTCACCATGCTGAATCCAGCGCCGTCCTGGGATTCTGTCTGTTCAACAGCGTGGCCGTTGCGGCGGATGTCGCCCTCGAGTCGTTCGACCGGATTGCGGTGCTGGATTTCGATGTCCACCATTGCAATGGAACCGTGGAGATGTTCGCTGACAGGCCAGAGGTCCTGGTCTGCTCCACCTTTCAGTACCCGTTCTACCCAGGCCGGTTCCAAACCGTCGAACGACCCAATGTGGTCAACTGCCGCATGCCCGCGGGATCCGGCAGCGACCTGTTCCGCGAGCTTGTGGAATCGGAGTGGATACCCGCGATAGAGGATCACGAACCGGGTCTGATTCTGGTCTCGGCAGGATTCGACGCCCATCGCGCCGACCCCCTGGCTCAAATCAACCTGGAGGACGAGGACTTCAGGTGGATATCGGAAACGATCGCCAGTGCTGCCGACCGCGTGTGCGGCGGTCGGATTGTCTCCACCCTGGAAGGCGGCTACGCTCTCGACGCGCTCTCACGATGCGTGGAGATTCACTTGGCGACCCTGCTCTGATCGCGCGCGGGCGACAGTCCTGCCGGATTCAGCAGACGCGCGCATCCCCCTCCCGCGTCGGCGTACAGTCCCTGAACCGAGTCTTCGTCATCTGCTGCGAACGGCACGACGATCGCACGTCGGGCTTCGAGCCGATCGGCCTCAACGGCGAACTCCTGATCCCCCACTCGCAGCACCAGGACGGCTTGATCGGAATCCGTGGCAGCCAGGCGTCCTCGGTCGGTCGAATCCATGTTGGGGTTGCCGATGTCGCGAGAGCGATCAGCGTCATGCGTGTTGCGATGCACTCGCCAGGGAGCGGAGAACGGTGCATCGGTGGCGCGCTGCACTGCAGCGTCGGGAACCAAGAAGCGATCGCCATTCCGAATGAATGCCCGACATGCCAGCACCGCCAATTCGGTGGGCACGAACAGCTGAAGCCATATTGAGCGAGGCCTTGTTGCCCGGAAGCGAAAGGAGCTGCCCACACGAGCCAACCGATCCACC
>JAGWBL010000171.1:0-1522 GCA_021295935.1 Pseudomonadales bacterium | reverse complement strand
AGGCCAGCTCTGACTGACCGCCAGAGCAGCGATCAGACTCATCGACGCACGTGGCGAAAGCGACGTCCAAGCCTCCCTCTCCGCCCGCCGCTTGAACTCTGACTGTTCTTGTCTTGCGTGCGCTTGCCACGCGAGCAGATTCGGTTCGTGAGGCCACTCCCACCAGTCTTGCCAGCAACCAGCTCACCGCAGGAGAGATGAACTCAGCCAAGGACACTCCAAGTTGCCGTTCAGGCGCGGCCGAGGGTCTTGCTGGCACGAATTCGAACGCACTGTTCGGCATCGTTGTACCGAGACTCTCAATCCAGCTTTGCAACTCGACTCTCTGGGTAGTTGCATTGGCAAGCCAGTCGTCCCAGTGGGTCTGACGGGCTCCGCTTCTTCGATCGAGGCAAGCCCCAAGGTCGGCGACGATGCCGTCAATCCGGTCCCTGATGCGTTCGATGTCGGTCTGCAGACTCCCTACACGCTCCCGCAGGTCCATCAGCAGATTACGCTCCGGAGGTTCAGTGCGCGAGTGGTCGTCAGCTGCCGGCGCCAGTGTGTCCTCATGCTCTCCCGACCTGAACTCGTGTGAGTCGGATCGTGCGCTGCAAGCGAGCGATACGCCTACGGGGACCGAAGGCGGGGGAGGCACCTCATCAGCCTCCGTTTCCGACGGGAGCACGCCGGATGCAAGCAGGTCCGCTCGTTCCGTGAGCTGGGCGGCGCGTCCAGGTTCACGAACGCCGATCGAGTCGACAGCATCGTGTTGCCCTTCGCTGTACGCCACAACGTCATCGAGCAGATCGGCGACCGTGGGAGCGCAACTGAGCGTTCCGTCCAGAACCCGATTCAGCAAGTTGATGACGCTCGCACTCAGATTGCAGAGATCAAGTCTCGATTGTGCTATCTCGTGCGCGCCGACGGCGCCGAACGCTTCGCGCACTTCGGAGATTAGCGGAGCATCATCGGGCGATCTCCGCCAAGCGGTGACCGCCCGCCGCAAGCGACCGACCAAGTGCTGGAAGTCTTCCGTCGCCGCGGCTGCGCTATCGGGCATGGTCAGAGAAGGTCAGTGCGGGGAGCGTCTCGGTGCGAGATGCGATGTGCGAGCGCACTTCGAGTTTCGCAGGCGGCGCTTCATGGATTCGTAGCATACTCTCCTGCTTGCGTGCTTGCTTTCCTCAGGGATCCTCTTGTGTCTGCGGTATCGGTCGGTTTCGTCGTCGACCCTCTCAGTGAGCTGAATCTGGTCAAGGACTCGACCGTCGCCATGATGAGCGCCGCCCAGCGGCGAGGCTGGCAACTGAGCTACATGCTGCAAGAGCATCTGTTCTGGCGTGACGGACAAGCCATGGCTTTCACTGCACCCGTCGAGCTGTCTGCGGAGTACGTCGAGACTCGGGATCCCTTCAACTTGAAGCGGCCGTGGTACCGAGATGATGGAGACTTCGTCGAGAAGCGATTGGCAGATTTCGACGTCCTGTTCATGAGGAAGGACCCGCCCTTCGACATGGACTACGTGTTCTCGACCTATTTC
>JAGWBL010000170.1 GCA_021295935.1 Pseudomonadales bacterium | reverse complement strand
GGAAAGCGGACGTGCCCGCCCTTGGAGAACACGACTTCCCGCCTCAATCTGCCGACGATCCAGACAGCCTGACAGATGCCGATCGGCACTCGAACCGCGTCGAGCAAGTTCCTGAAAGAAAAGTAGCGCCGCAGCTTGCCCGTCACGATCCCAACATACTCGATACCCAAGTGCGACAGCAGACCCGACTCCAGGCCGGACCTGGATCCCACAAACACCACCCGAACTCCTTGGGACACGAAGCGCTCGATCACAGGAATGGCCGGAACAACATGACCTGCGGAACCCCCGCCGGTCACTATCAGTGTGCTGATCATGGCTCCGATAGGATCGATCTACCGCGATGAGACGGAAGCTCTCTCGTTCAGTTGACCCCGGGCGTAAAGCATGCCCTTGACCATGTAGATCGTGCCAGAGACGACAGCCAACGCCGCCACGACGAGGTAGCCCCAGGGATCAAGAATCGTCGGTCCGGTCTCCTCCAGACCCGGCACTTCTCCCAGAGACGCCAGCAAGCGCATGACCGCGGCCACCTGTGGTGCGGTGCTAACCTTGCTCATCCCCAGGGTATTGATCTCGACGCTCTTGAACCACACCTGCGCGCCGATCACCCCAGCGAGGATGACAAGGTCGCGGCCCACTATCACGGCCACGAGCCAAAGCGGAAAGTGATCCTGGATGGCAAGCACGATGAACGCCTCGCCGAGCACCAGCTTGTCGGCAATGCGATCCAGCACCGCCCCTAACGCGGTCGTCCAGTTGAACCTCCGGGCGAGCGCACCGTCCACTGCATCGGACAGACCCGCCAGTCCAATGAGGAGCAGAGCCCACAACCAAGCCTCCTCCCACAGACAAACGAGGGCAGGTATCACCAACAGCATGCGCAGGACGGTGACGAGATTGGGCAGGTACGCCATCAGCGATCGCCAAGCCAATGCATGTGCAACAAGTACTCGTGGTCCGCCGTGAGTGCCGCGGTCGTGGGTCGGAGCAGGCCTTCGGACCCGAGCAGGCGTTCAAGCTTGCGCGGCGGAGCGGCGGTCGCAACTCGGATCACGAACACGTCTCCTTGCACACGCAACACCTCCGCACGGTCCACAAACTCCCATTGTCTCAAGTAAGAGATCAGGTTGGAGAATGCCAGCGCGGTGCCTACGCCCGACACCTCCAGGTCAACACTGGCGGTCTGACGAGACTCGACGGCCTGGCGTTCCGCCAATGCGTTTGCAAGACTATCCACAAGTCTGTTGCCGCAACGTTGCAATGAGGACTCAGTCAGCTTGAACGGCACGTGAATCTCTGCGTACAGAAAAGTCCCCGTTGCCAGACACGGCGCTTCCGCGGTCTCCGAGAATCGCGCCACCGCGACCGCGTGCCCGCTGTGCCTCTGCGTCGCTTCGAGGATCGGAATCCAAAGACCTGCCCGAGCCAGTTCCGGCACCCGGAGAGAGCGGTCCTCCACATCGCCCAGCGGCACGACCAAAGGCAGTCCACGCTCTCTGGCCCGGCGTGTCACCGCTAACCACAGGACTTCGTCTATTCGCTTGTCCGCCAACCGAACCGGACCCGCCTCCCCCTCGACAACCAGCCACAGCACGACCACGGGTCGTTTCGCGCTCCAAACCGGCAGGGAGCTCTTGCGCACGAGCTCGACGATCGCCGAAGGGTCCAACTCTATGGACATGTATCTCTCGATTTCGTCGGGCGCGGACGCATCAGGGCGGGAAACGAACGAGGTTCGTGTGAAGTAGCGGTCGATGTTCTCCCGATCCACATCCAAGTCTGACGGAAGAGGCCTGTCCCGAGTCCCGGACACACGTTGTATCACGGACCCGAGGGCGTGCACCGCAGTTGTCTTGGTTCCTTCCGACGTATGCTCGCCGGCCGCTACCTCGACCGTATAAATCCAGTCCGCAAGAGCGACACGATCGACCCTGGCGATCACGGACAGGGGCGCAACCGCCAACGCAAGAACTGTCGCCCCGAATGCGATCCGGAAGCGTCGCGGCCTCATGGTTTCCAATACGTAGTCGCCTGCGCCACTCTGCTAAACTCGCCCGAATTCACGTCTGGTGCGGACATGTCGATTACCTACAAGAGCACCGGGGTGAACATCGACGCGGGGAACGCCTTCGCACGGAGCATCAAGCAAGGCGTTGCGGAGACGCACCGGCCCGAAGTGGTCGGTGGGATTGGCGGCTTTGGCGGCATGGTCTCTATCCCCAAGAAGTATAAGAACCCGCTGCTCGTGCTGGCAACAGACGGTGTCGGTACCAAGCTCAAGTTGGCAGGAGAACACGACCGGCACTCGACGATCGGGCAGGACTTGGTTGCCATGTCGGTGAACGATGTCCTTTGTTCCGGAGCGGAACCGCTGGCATTCCTGGACTACTTCGCGACGGGAAGGCTGAATCCGGATCTGGCCTCCTTGGTGGTAGCGGGAGTGGCAGATGCGTGCAAGAAGGCCGGTTGTGCGCTGCTGGGAGGCGAGACTGCCGAAATGCCCGGCTTCTACGCATCGGGCGTTTACGACTTGGCGGGATTCTGCTTGGGAGTTGTGGAGCGTGAAGAGGCGCTCACTCCCGAGCGAGTGCAAGCCGGAGACATGCTCATTGGGCTGCTATCCGACGGCCCCCACTCCAATGGGTACTCGCTCATCCGGGCGATTCTGGACGATGCGGGCGAACCACCCGAGGACGTGCTGAAGGAGATTCTGGCGCCCACGCGCATTCCATCCGCCGCGATTCTGGCGGTGCGATCGTTGGTTTCGGGCGTGGCTCATGTCACGGGCGGCGGACTCGTGGACAACGTGCCGAGGATGGTCGGAGAGGAGTTTCAGGCAACGATCGAGAAGGCAGAGTGGAAACGTCCCGCCTCGTTCGACTGGCTGCAGCGCGCAGGCGGACTGTCCGAGCGAGAGATGCTTCGCACATTCAATTGCGGAATCTACTTCGTGATCGCGGCGCGACCCAAGAACGCGCCGAAGATCCTGCAGACTTTGGCCTCGCACGGCGAGCGCTCCGTGATCATCGGCAGTGTTCACTCCCGAGAGGAGACAGTTCACCAGCGCTCCGGACAGCTACTTCTGAGCGGCGGTGGAGGCTGCTGAAGTTCTCCGATTCCGGAATCTCCGCCGACGGCAGTCACCTCGTGACGACCGTCCGGGTGCGCGCTCATTCAGGATAGAGTTCGCCCATCTCCACCAGAGATGCCTCGATCAGTGCTCTCAACACTTGCTCGTCCACATCGGACAGCTTGTTGATGTACAGGCACGACCTGCCGAGCTTGTACTTGCCGAGCCGACTCAGGAGCCGTTCGAACTTTCTGAACCCCGGCATGATGTAGATTGAGAGATTCTGCT
>JAGWBL010000169.1:3669-4234 GCA_021295935.1 Pseudomonadales bacterium | reverse complement strand
GCTCCGACACAAGGCCCTGATGGTCAGGCTCGATGCGCACGAATTGGACGTCGAGCTGCTGGAGGCGGAGGAGCAGGGCGCGCGCTTGATGCTGGAAATCGACCCCGGGCCGTCCAAGAAAGGGTTCTGGCTTCGCGCAGGTCCGTCCTGGGGACATGAGCGCGACGAACGGTTCGCGGCTGGAGAGCTTGAGCTTGGTAGTCCTCTCGAGCTGGGGAGCATGGATCGATCGTTCGGCCGTCGATTGACGGCAGACTTTGGCTTCGGACTCTCCGCGTTTCAAGGAAAGGGGGCTGTGGAAGCCTTCGGGGCGATATCCGGCAGTGAAGCGTCCGGAGGCGCGCAGCGACTTGGATTGCGTTTGCAACTCCTGAATGCGCTGAACCTGGCCGGCGAGCTCCGGCGAAGCGAGCCTCCGCACTCCACTGAATCTTCGGATCTCGGCATCATGCTGAGCGGCGCACTTCGCTGGTGAACGCTTCTCACGTCCGCGCGCGCGGAGCGAGCCCTTCGGACATGACAGGTCTTTGGCCGGTAGATAAGGCAGAATCCGGCCCCATAGGCA
>JAGWBL010000169.1:0-3394 GCA_021295935.1 Pseudomonadales bacterium | reverse complement strand
CCCTCCGGCAGGGACGCAAGCACAGGTATCGAGTCGCCGGACTTCGCTCCGCCATTCAAGCCAGTTCGTCAAGTTGGCGGATCGATAGCAGGGAAGGCCTGCCGAGCGTGACCAGAGTGCGATGCTTGCGCGGTGGAGTCACTCGATCCTTGGTTGCGCTGCAGCCCGTGACCGGGAGAACGCACCAGCTCAGAGTGCACATGGCCTGGATCGGGCATCCGATTGTCGGAGACACGATCTACGGGAAGCCGTTTTCGCCGGCGCAAAGGGCATCGCGCCTGTTGCTTCACTGCCGACGGGTCGTGCTCCCCGGCATTGGCAGTTACTCCGTCAAATTTCCCGGGCATTGGCCGAAAGAACTCGAAACGGGGGCCGATCGCGATCCAAGAACGGTGGGTGCGTCGATCCGCGAACGCGCTTGAACGAGCTACGGCCCTGGATCGAGACGTTGGGTCCGCCGAGTACGCATGCGCCTTGAAAGTTCGGAGCCTGCCCTGTAACCGAGCGCGCCGACCACGACACCGAACGTCAGTGCGAAGCAAGCTGCAGTCGGCACAGATCCGGCAATGATGTTCTGCACCTGCCTGCTTTGCGGGTGACCGGAAACGACCCGACTCACCGTGTGTTCGCAGTTGTTGGTGAAGGGGTTGTATCGACGTCGATTGTGCAGCACGTCGTCCAGAGGCACGTACGCGCGCTCGGTGCGTTGAGCGGTATGGCGAAACACCCTCTTGCCTTTTGAGAATTCGCTCAAGGAGCACAGGTGCACGCCTCGGCGAGGAGTGTTGTGCAGTACGCGTCCGTCCGACATCAGCACTCCGTGGTGCATCAGCAGCCCCTTCCGTCTCGTGAGCACGACGGCATACTCCGGCCGGCGCGGATCAGCGCGCAATCCTGGAGTCCTTCATCAACATCTGACCGACCCCTGCAGACTGGCACCTGCTGCAACGTGCCCATCGTGATCCTGGTTCGCAAGTGGAGGCTTCACGACGCACGATTCACGTCGCGTCGCTGGCCGCCGGGCTTGCTCTTCTCTCACGTTCCTCAAGACCGGGCCAAGATCGATTTGGTCAGCACGACGCTTGAAATGCTCATCGAACGCCAATTCCCGCGGATGCGAAGCGTCCTGCTCAACTCACTTCTCTTCGGCAACTGCTTCCAGCATGTAGTCCACGGCATCTCGGATCTCATCCTCGGTGCATCGAAGGCAGAGCCCCATGATCGGCATTCCAGGTGGGATGCCATCCAATGTCGACTTGACCAGCGCTTTCCTCCCCTTGGCCAATCGAGGCGCCCACGCCTCCTTGTCTCCCAGCACAGGTGAACCTGCGACACCACCTTGGTGGCAGCTGAAGCAGTAGCGTGTGTATATCCGTTTGCCGGGGTGTTCCTTCTCCGCAACCGTGTCTCCCGATTCGTCATTGGCGCATGACGCCAGAACAGGGACCAGGAAAAGGATCGTCAAGCACCAGCAGTGTCGCCAGCATCGAAGCCATGTCTTCTTCTGCGATTCAGAAGACATGGAGCCTGATGGAGGACCGAGTTTGAAAGACGTCACTTTACCACTACAAGCGAGAGGATTGACCCACAGCCGATCAGGCACTCACTCCAGCACTGGTGTCGGGGCCGGAGCACCCAGACGAGATTCCTGCTGGAGATCTCGGTCGAGCGAGCTCCGCAATCGAGAGGTCTGCACCGGTCAAGCGGAAGCAGTTCGTCGTAGAACTTGGGTCGGCAGGCATGGACCAATTTTGCTGACGGGAAACACGATTGCGAACCAGAGTCTCGAGCAGCGCCAGATCCGGGCGCGCCGTTGGATGGCGAACAGTGGCATGCCCGCACTCGAATTGGTTCGGAGTTGGTTTGTGCTGAGAATGCACGAAGAGAGGCGGGTTTTCTTGTGAACGGGGTTCGCGTGCGACCGGTCAGTCTTGAGAACGTGAATTTGAGTGCAGAACATCCCGTCAATCCGCCTGTTGACGCGACAGGGCCTGGATGGACGGCCCTGCGCTTGGCGGTTGATGGACTAGGCAAGCCCCTGGCGATACGGACAAGTGTCTCGTTCGCGCGTGCGGCACGATAGTAAGGAGTAAGATTGATCTCTCGCCGCTTCCAACACCTTTCGCGCCCGCGGGGCAAGAGCGCGAAAACGGAGGGGAAGGTTGAATTCCGGGCTGTTTCGCAAGCTTTTGTGGCGCGCGTGCCAGCAGGCTCAGGCTGGTTTCGACCCTTAGCTTGCAACTGTCAATTCCTGGCACACGGACCGATTTTGGACATCGATCGCGGTGTTCTCAGCCGTTTTTTGCGTGCCTCGGTCTCATTGCTTGTCTCGTGAGCGACTCTTAGTGCCCGACTACCGTGTCGCAGACATCGAACTGGCCGAATTCGGCAACCGCGAGATCGCGTTGGCCGAGCAGGAGATGCCGGCTCTCATGGCGTTGAGGCGCCGATACGCCGCGGCCCAGCCGCTGGCGGGGGCCAGGATTGTTGGCTGCATCCACATGACGGTACAGACAGCGGTGCTGATCAGGACGCTCCAAGCGCTGGGTGCGCAAGTTCGATGGTCGTCTTGCAACATCTTCTCCACGCAGGATCACGCTGCCGCGGCCATCGCCAGGGATGGCACCCCGGTTTTTGCATGGAAGGGCGAGACGGAAGCCGAGTATCACTGGTGCATCGAGCAATCGCTGAAGTTGCCCACCGGGGAACTGTGGCCTGCCAACAGTCTGCTGGATGACGGAGGCGATCTGAGTCTCATGGTGCACGAGCGATTTGCGGAGCTGCTCCCTGCCATTCACGGAGTGAGCGAGGAAACGACCACGGGGGTGCATCGCCTCCACGACATGCTCCGCGAAGGAAGGCTCCAGATCCCGGCCCTCGACGTCAATGCGTCCGTGACGAAATCCAAGAACGACAATCGCTATGGATGTCGGCACAGCCTGAACGACGCCATCAAGCGGGCAACCGACATGTTGCTTTCAGGCAAGCGCGCGCTGGTGTTTGGATACGGGGACGTTGGCAAGGGTTCAACCCAGAGTCTCCGCCAGGAGGGCATGATCGTTCGCGTGGTCGAGATCGATCCCATCTGCGCGATGCAGGCTTGCATGGACGGATTCGAAGTGGTGTCGCCTTACCGAGGAGGCCGCAACACCGGACTGTTGGAAGACATCGACAAGAGTCTGGTGGGCTCCACGGACTTGGTGGTCACATGCACAGGAAACACCGAGGTGTGCGACTCGGCGGTGCTGCAAACGCTCAAGCGCGGAGCCGTGGTCTGCAATATCGGTCACTTCGCCCACGAGATTGACACTGCCTTCCTGCGCGAGAACTGGCCGTGGCAGGAGGTCAAGGAACAAGTCGACCAGGTCTTTCGCAGAGAGGCGCGAGGTGACTA
>JAGWBL010000168.1 GCA_021295935.1 Pseudomonadales bacterium | reverse complement strand
GCCTATGAGGTAGTTCGTCGCGTTCAGCATGTCGAACCTTTTCTCTGGTTCGCCCGTTCGCGCGCACATCCATTGTCGGGCGACCTGTGAGCCACGATCGATGAAGCGCCCTGTTCCGATCTCGCGCCTTTCCAGCGAATCGTGCCTGAACTTCACAAGGTGGCCGCACGTGGTGCGGCGCAGAAATCCCGACATCCGCAACTTCGAACAGAATTTGGCGTTGGACTCGGTCCCGCTTGATGCTCCTGCCACGATCCAGTCCCGCTTCAACCACCGCAAGAAAAACTCTCAGTAAGGGAGCCTGGGCATGGTTCCTCTCTCTGTCTGTTCGAATTGCAGCCGTGGACGGATGCCCGCTGGCCGGCTCGGCTTGTGCGAAGACAGAACGGCTACCGCTCGGACGCCGGCAAGTACGGTCGGGGAGACTCGCCGATGTACTCGGCACTGGGGCGAATGATCCTGTTGTTGGAACGCTGCTCAATCACATGGGCAGCCCATCCCGAGACGCGTGAACAGACGAAGATGGGCGTGAACATCTTGGTCGGAATTCCCATGAAGTGATAGGCGGAAGCATGGAAGAAGTCGGCGTTCGCGAACAATCTCTTCTGTTCCCACATCGTCCGCTCGATCGCACAGGAGATGTCATAGAAGTGGGCACGAACGTGCCCCTCGGCGAGTCTGGCGGCCAGCTTCTTGATGATGAGGTTGCGCGGATCGGACTCGCGGTAGATGGCGTGTCCAAATCCCATCACCAGTTCCTTGCGATTCAGCATTCCCAAGACTTCTTCCACCACCTCCTCCGGCGAGTTGAATCGCTCGATGAGTGCCATGGCAGCTTCGTTGGCGCCCCCGTGAAGAGGGCCTCGCAACGACCCTATGGCGGCAGTCACGCACGAGTGCATGTCCGAGAGCGTGGATGCACAAATACGCGCGGTGAAGGTCGACGCGTTGAACTCGTGTTCCGCGTAGAGGATAAGAGAGATGTCCATGACCCGAGCATGAAACTTGGACGGCGCCTGGCCCGACAACATTTCGAGAAAGTGGCCCGCCAGCGAATCCGCGGAGGTGTCGGTGGAGACTCTCACTCCCTCATGCGAGTATCGATACCAGTACACGACCACTCCCGGAAGAGCAGCGAGCAGGCGATCCGCCACGTCAAGTTGTGCGCTGAACGTCTTTTCCGGTTCGACGTTTCCCAGATAGGAGCAACCGGTCCGCAGCACATCCATGGGGTGAGAGCGCACAGGGATCTTCTCCAGAATGTCTCGCAGTCCTTGCGGCAACTCGCGCAAGCTCTTCAGCCTCCGCCGATAGGAGGAGAGTTCGGCAACGGTTGGCAGGCGTCCCCGAAGCAGCAACCATGCCACCTCCTCAAACGAGGAGTGTTCGCCCAATTCGGAAATGTCGTAGCCCCGGTAGCTGAGTCCGCTCCCGCTCTTGCCAAACGTGCACAAGCTTGTGCGTCCGGCGACCTGACCGCGCAGTCCCGCGCCTCCGAGAACCTTGTCAATCATCCTCTATTTCCTTTCCGAGCAGCTCGTCCAACTTACGCTCAAAGTCTTGATATCCAAGCAAATCGTACAACTCGGACCGTGTCTGCATGCCTTCAATCACCGAGGCCTGGGTGCCGTCTTGCCGAATCGCCTCGTAGGTCCTGCGCGCCGCAGCGCTCATTGAACGGAACGCTGAGAGCGGATAAAGCGCCATGGCGACGCCTGCCGACTTCAACTCGTTCAAGGCAAACAAGGGAGTGACTCCGAACTCGGTCATGTTGGCCAGAACAGGTTGCGACACCGACTCGCAGACTGCGCGAAACATCGTGAGATCGGTCAATGCCTCCGCGAAAATCCCGTCAGCGCCGGCGTCGACGTACTGGCCTGCGCGTTCCAACACTCCCTCCAGTCCCTCCACGGCAAGTGCATCGGTACGGGCGATGATCATGAAGTCGGGATCGGCGCGCGCATCCGCGGCCGACCTGATCCTGTCGCACATTTCCCCACTCGAGACCAGCTGCTTGCCCGGGCGGTGCCCGCAACGCTTCTGGCTGACATGGTCCTCCAGGTGAACCGCGGCGACGCCGGCGCGCTCCAGCTCGCGGATCGAGCGACAAATGCTGAATGCTCCACCCCAACCCGTGTCGATATCGACAAGCACCGGCAGCTGGCACGCGGAGGTTATGCGGCTGGCATCCGTGACTACGTCATGCAAGGCGGTGATTCCCAAGTCCGGAACGCCATGCGACGCCGAAGCCACCCCGCTGCCGGAGAGGTAGATGGCACGGAATCCTGCGCGCTCCGCCTGCAGTGCTGCGAACGCGTTGATCGCCCCGACTATCTGCAGGGGCTGTTCGGCCTCAAGCGCTAGCTTGAGTCGTTTTCCGGCGGACGCAACGCCCCCTCTAGGCATTCTCTAGTTCGTAACTCAACTCCTTCGTCAATTCCTCGAAGGAGGTCAGGTTGGGAAAGAGCTCGTACTGCTTGGTGATCTTTGCCGGGGCGTTCAAGAAGTACGCCTTGTCCGCGGCATGAAGCATCGCCAGATCGTTGTAGGAGTCGCCGACGGCGAGAATGCGCTTGTTCATGCGCTGAAGGTTGCGAACGGCGGCTGTTTTGGGATTGGGCTGCCTGAGATGGAACCTCCGCACTTGGTCGTCGTGAACCTCCAAGGTGTGGCAGAGCAGAAACGGATTCCCGATCTTCCGCACAAGCGGCATCGCTATTTCGTAGAACGTGTCGGAAAGTATCACCACTTGAAAATTGGAGCTCGCCCAGCTCATGAACTCGACCGCACCTGGAAGAGGGTCCAATTCGGCGACCGATTCCTGGATGCTGCTGAGTTTCAGCTGGTGACGCGTCATCGCTTCGAGTCGCCGGTCCATGAGTCTTCCGAAATCCGGCTGGTCTGCCGGCGTGAGCATGAGTTCTTCGACTCCGGAGTCCCTGGCCACCTTCGGCCACATTTCGGGGACCAGCACTCCCTCAAGATCGAGACACAGGATTTCCATCTTCGAAGGATTCCATCCTCTCCAGCCGAATGCACGACAACAATGGTAGACGAAAGCGGTAACAAGCGAGCTTTCCTCAGAGCCACCGTTTCCGCTGATTGGGGAAGCGCCGTTCCGTACAACACAACGGGGAAAGCCTGTCGTGCAAGAGCCGTTAGTTCTCCCGGAGCAGGCGCTCTGCAACTTGCCCAGGGTTGCGATCAGCCGACGTATTGACGGCGGCAGTTGAGACCCCCTTGCCGGGAGCGCAAGGGGATGGAAAGTGTGGAATTGGCCACGATGCGCGCCGTGTCGAGCAAGACGCAACGAACAGGTCTACTAAGGAGTCGGACGCTCTGGCTGACGAGCGTTTAGAAGCTCCAGGAACTCGAACTAGGCGTCGATGTTAGGAATGAGCTGGCTCTCTAGGCGACTGATCATGTCGCGAAGCCTCAGTTTTCGCTTCTTGA
>JAGWBL010000167.1 GCA_021295935.1 Pseudomonadales bacterium | reverse complement strand
GCGGATTCCTGGGGGATTGTTGTCACAGCCAAGCACAGGCAGGCGAGTGCGACGACCGGCCCGAATCGGGGCGCACTCGCGCACGCACTCTCTTTGAAGGGCATCACGGTCCACCACCGATGGAGGGCTTGTGCCCGTCAGCACCGGCTTTCGCTTCTAGAATGGGTAGTGCGTCGAAATTATAGACATGGGCAAAGAACGACCGACCGCTTTCAGGCGGGCGCAGAGTGCAGGAAGGGAGCAGAGGAGAGTGACGCTGGCGGACTCCGTCGAGGATGGTTCGAACCCGATCGTGGGCAGCTTCTGGAAAGGAGTCGATCATCCGTCGCTATGTCCGAACGACAGGGTTCCAGAGATTGCATTCGCAGGACGAAGCAACTCGGGAAAGTCCAGCACGCTCAACCGGATAGCGGGCTCGACACGACTCGCTCGGGTTGGCAAGAGTCCTGGTCGGACCCAGATGATCAACCTGTTCAACTCCCCGGAAGGAGTTCGACTTGTGGACCTTCCGGGGTATGGATATGCCCGTGTCGCAAGGACGAGACAAGAAGAGTGGTTCAAGTCCATCAACCAGTATCTGACGACTCGCTCCAATCTGGCCGGCGTCGTGCTGACTATGGACATTCGGCGCCCACTCCTGGTGCAGGACCTGCACTTGATTCGGTGGGCCGCGGAATCATCGCTTCCCGTACTTGCACTGCTGAACAAGTCTGACAAGTTGGGGCGCGGAAGAGCGTTGGCACAGAAAGCGGGTGTCGAACAAGCGCTTTCCACGCTTGTCTCGGTGGAAGTCGAGTTGTTCTCCGCATCGAAGGCAATCGGCGTAGACAGAGCCCGATGCTGGGTTCGGGAGAGAGTGAAGGGAGTGCAGGAACTTGCCAACAAGCTGGACGAGAGTCCGCAAGACACGCGGCGAGGTCAGTGATGCTCCGTCGAATCCGCAACGCCTCTGCCTTGCTTGCGACGGTGGTGTTGGGAGCCTCCGCCAGCCTCGCTTCGGAGACTGTTTCCGGCCCGGAATTGCGCTGGGATCTCTCTCTTTGGGGCAAGCAAAGAGCTGGAACCGAAGCCGCCGAGTCGCTGGCGCGGCACGTGCTGGCGAGAACGGAGGGCCGGTGGACCATCCAGCTTCATTACGGCGAGGCTCTCTCCAAGAGTCGTGAAAATCTGGACGGGCTTGCGATCGGAGCCTTCGAGGCGGCGATGTTCTGCAACTTCTACCACCCCAAGAAGAACCCTGCGCTGATGGTGCTGTCGCTTCCGTTCCTGCCGATGAGCGGAACCGAGCAGAGTCTGGCTGTTAGGGAGGCGGTGTACGCCCATCCCGCCATCAAGCGAGAAATGGCTCGATGGGGAGCCAGGCTCTATGTGTCGTCTCTGCTTCCCCAGTACGAATTCATGGGCAGGGGCAAGCCGCCAAGGACACTGGAAGACTGGAAGGGCAAGACGGTCAGAGCCGGTGGTGGACTTGGGCAGGCAATGCGGGCGTTGGGCGCTGCCCCTACCAGCTCCCCTGCGACCGAGGTTTACACGGGCCTGCAACAGGGAACCATGGATGCTGCCGCCATGCCATTCACCTATGCCCACATCTCCTATCGGCTTCACGAAGTTTCCGAGTGGTACACCTCGAATCTCTCTCCTGGCACTTCGGAGTGTCCCATCGCCATCTCCGAACGCGCATACAAGAATCTTGTCGCGCCCTACAAACAGCTTCTGGACGACATCCGCCCGCAAGTCATCAGGGAGCAGCAGCAGGTTTACGCGACTGTCGACCAGGAGAACCTGCCCATGATCGAGACCAAACTGGTTGCCGTGAAGTACGACCGTGCTGCTAGGGCGAGGTTCAAGCAGGCGGGTTTGCCTGTGATCGAGCAGTGGATCGTCGACAACGAAGGCAGTTTCGACTCCCGCGATCTTGTGGAGACCGTCTATCGTGCCGCGGGCGAGAGCTTCGAACCGAAGTAGGGCTCACTGCAGGAGACTCTTCCGCACGTGAACATCGCAAGGGGAGCGCTCGACCAAGCGGACCGAGCGGTTCGTTACCTCGAGAACGGAGTCAACCTGGTCGCAGGATCATTGATTTTCCTGCTCATGTTGCTGGGCGTCTGCCAGATCGTCCTTCGGACGCTGTTTCAGTCGCCCGTTTTCGGCTACATCGACATCGTCGAAGTCCTCATGGTCGGGTTCGCCGTGCTTCCGATCGCCTACATGCAGCGAACGGGAGGGCACATCCGGATGGAGTTGCTCCTGAAGTCGCTTCGCGGCCGCGCACTTTGGCTGGCTGAGTTGTTCGGGACTCTCTCGGCGGTGTTCATCGTCGCCGTGCTGATTCCCTATTCCTTTGACCACTTCGAGCGAGCCTTCAAGTTCGGCGACAGCACCATCGACATCGAGCTTGCGATCTGGCCGGCAAAACTCGTCGTTCCGGTCGCGCTCTCGATCCTGTTGCTTCGGTTGCTGATCCAGATGGCGGGCTATGCACGACTTGTAGCGTGGCCTGGCGCGAAGCCTCTCTGGGTTCCAAGTCTCCAGGACCACTCACGCAGGGCGGAAGAGGAGATCAGACGGTCCGCCGACACGGGACCGAACGCGGAGAGGCCAATCAAGTGACATTCGTTGGTGACGCTTGGATCGGATTGGCCGGTGTGGGGATGCTCATGGCACTGGTCGCCCTCGGCCTCCGAGTGTTCGTGGCTGCGGCTCTGACTGGGTTCCTCGGCTTGCTCTACTTGCGAGGCTGGGACGTAGCCGCAGCGATAGCGGGGACCATTCCGCATTCGAAGTCGGTGACGTATCCGCTCTCCGTTCTGCCGCTGTTCATCCTGATCGGTTTCCTGTCTTTCCACGCTGGATTGACGAGCCGGCTGTTTGAGACCGCTCGGCGATGGTGGGGCTGGGTTCCAGGGGGACTCGCGGTGTCCACCGTTCTGGCGAGCGCAGGGTTTGCGGCAGTCTCAGGAGCCAGCACGGCCACCGCGGCGGTGTTTTCTCGGGTCGCCATACCGGACATGGCGAAGAGCCAGTACGCGCCGCGACTCACCGCTGGGGTGATTGCGGCGGGCGGAACGCTGGCATCACTCATTCCGCCCTCGGCAATCCTTGTCATCTATGCCATCATCGTCGAGCAGTCGGTCGGCAAGCTGCTGCTGGCGGGCCTCATTCCGGGCTTGGTTTCCATCCTCGTCTACTCCGGATTGATAGTTGGACTGTGCACGCTGAAACCCGAGTTGGGAGGTCCCGTGAAGGGCTACAGCTGGGGGGAACGTTTCCAGTCGCTGCCTGGGTCGCTGCCGATCCTGCTGGTGATCGGCATCATTTTCGGCGCACTCTACACCGGCGTCGCAACCGCAACCGAGGCAGGCGCGCTGGGCTCCATGGTGGTGTTCTGCGTCTGCGCGTTCCGGGCGTGGCAGCGGCGATCTCTTCAGAGCTTCTGGTCGAGTGTCGGCGAAGCCTTGAT
>JAGWBL010000166.1 GCA_021295935.1 Pseudomonadales bacterium | reverse complement strand
CGGTCCATTGTCCTTGCACGGAGAACAAGCGGCGAATTCCGATCCGCAGGCGCTTGCTCCGGCGACCAGACCTGGATGCCCTGGGTTGATGACTCTTCAGCTGGCTGTTGCCTCGAGAACCAGCCCATCGCCGACGAGCTTCAGGGGACCTTCCGAGACGACTACCAAGGCCTGGAGATCATTCGTGGCCACAACCGTGCCGCTTCTTCGACTCTCGGTCGTTACAACCTGGCCAGGTATCGGCAGGCCCTCGACCACTCGGTACTGCTGAAGGCCTCTCTTGACTTGTCCGCGGTGTTGGGCTCGTGCGATCACCTCCTGACCAAGGTAGCACCCCTTGTCGAAGCTGACGGCACCCCACTGCAGGAGCCCCATCATTTGCGGGAGGAACCTGGCTGACGTTGCAGCTTCTGCCAAGACCACACTCCTTTCGAAGCAAAGCGTACGAAACAACTTCGTGCCCGGGTCCGTCTCTTCGTTCGCTTCCTCAAGTGTGCACGGGAGCGGGCTCAGAACCGTCCCGGTTGCGGACTTGGACATGGATATCGCATGGGGTCGGCAGTCTTCAACTCGGCTTTTCGAGAACGCCATGAATTTTCGAAGGTGATCCTGAACCGCGCCGGCCAACGAGGGATGGACCGCCAGTCCGACAGCTTGCGAGGCCGTTCCGATCGCCCAGCCGTTCGCGACTACACGGCCCTGGAGATTCGGAATCGCCATGGGCAGGATCTTTTCGGTTGCAAGCCGTGTCAGATCCGCGGTGAGATATCCCTGAAGGAACTGGATCGAATCCGGCCCGGCCACCCGGACGGACACCAGTGGATATCTTGCTGCTGTCGGATCCAAGGAAGAGGACCTCCGATGGAAACCAAATGGGGTGTCGGACCTCGACTCGCTCGCGGGCCCTCGCCCCAACACTAACATACCCGGATGCAACTGAGTGTGCCGCAACCCTTGAGGACTGCACCGCTCGACCTGACATTCGCAGGCCGGGTGTGGGAACGTTAAGCGCCGAGCATCGCGCGGTCGTCTGGAGAAGCCGTCGGGGGATGCTCGAACTGGACCAGCAGCTGCATCCGTTCGCGGTTCATTGCTACGGAACGTTGCCTACGGAGCTGCAACGAAGCTTTTGGCGCTTGCTTGCAATGGACGACGTCGACATCCTTGACAGTCTCGTCTGCGGATGTCACCCGGATAGTGAGTTGTCAGAAATCATCAAGCAAGTCAGGGACTTCTCGCTCCGGTCCCGCTGAAATTGTCACGGCCGGGATGCGGAAGCTGCCGACGAGGATTCCCGCTTCCCCTTGATTGACTCGTGCGCGGGCACAACCCGCGTCAATCACGCTGGGAACGACTGAGCGTCGACCACGGCGTTCTTGGGCGCGAGGACGCGCGGCCTCGCGTCCGCTGACTGCTTGGGGTAGTCCCAAGTGAAGTGCAGACCGCGACTCTCCTGCCGCCAGAGAGCGGAACGAACCATCATCCCGGCCACATGCAGCAAGTTTCGAAGCTCGATGAGATCAGGGTTGACCCGGAAGTTCGAGTAGTACTCGTGCGCCTCTTCGTTCAGCAATTGCACTCGGCGAAAGGCTCTCTGCAGACGTTTGGTCGTTCGGACGATCCCGACATAGTTCCACATGGCGCGCCTGAGCTCCGACCAATTGTGAGCCAGCACGACGTCCTCGTCCGAATCCGAGACCTGACTCTCGTCCCAGTCCGGCATGTCCAGCACTCCCGTTCCTCTGTCCTGGAGGCGCCGAGAGATTTCATCAGCCGCCGACTCGGCGAAGACGAGGCACTCCAGCAGCGAGTTGCTGGCGAGGCGGTTGGCTCCGTGCAGTCCTGTACAAGCTGTCTCCCCGATGGCGTACAGGCCGTCCACGTCAGTGCGGCCATGCAGGTCGACAAGAACCCCTCCACATGTGTAGTGGGCCGCAGGGACCACCGGAATCGGTTCGTTGCGAATGTCAATGCCGACACTTGAGCACGCTCGCAAGATGTTCGGAAACCGCTCTTCGACCAGGTCGCTTGAGAGATGGGAGACGTCGAGATAGACGCAGTCGTGTCCCAACCGCTTCATTTCGTGGTCGATGGCGCGCGCGACGATGTCACGCGGAGCCAAGTCGCCGCGCTCGTCGAATCGGTGCACGAAGGGTTCGCCGTTTCGAAGCAGGAGCCTCCCGCCTTCGCCCCTCACGGCTTCGGTGATGAGGAAGGACCGTAGTTCGGGGTGATAGAGGCACGTCGGATGGAACTGGTTGAACTCCATGTTGGAGACTCGACAGCCCGCACGCCACGCCATGGCGATTCCGTCCCCGGTGGAACCGTCGGGATTGCTTGTGAATCTATAGGCCTTGCTCGCGCCTCCCGTGGCGAGAATCACATGTCGTGCAGACATGGATTCCACACGCTGCGTCTTGGTATTGAAGACGTAAGCGCCGCTGATGCGAGGCTTGCCCTGAGGTCCGTCCCGAGTGGCCAGGTCAATCGCGACGCGATGTGTGAGAACCTGGATGTTCTGCTGCTGAGCCACACGATTCGCCAAGGTCCTGGCGATGGCGCTGCCGGTGGCGTCCGCAACGTGGAGCACGCGGCGCTGCCCATGGCCGCCTTCCTTGCTCAGGTGGAATCCGTCCTCTTACCGGTCGAATTCCAGACCGAGTCGAAGCAGCTTGTCAATGGTGCCTGGTGCTCGCGTCACCACGTGTCGAACAGTCTTGGGATCGCATAATCCCGCTCCCGCGAGCACCGTGTCGGCGAGATGGGACGACGTGCTGTCGCCCGGAGCAATGGCAGCGGCGACTCCTCCTTGGGCTCGATTGGTGGAGCCGGCGTGGATGTGGTCCTTCGAGAGGACGATCACGGTGCCCGAGGCGGCCAGCTGAAGCGCGGCCGCCAATCCGGACGCTCCGGTCCCGACAACAAGGACGTCGCTTGTATATTTGTTGCTCAACGGCTGGGGCCGGAGGATCCGATTCTTGGAAAACCCGAGTATATGAGCCCCGTGAGGCTTCACTTGGAGCGCCGAGAAATCTTGCAAGAGGAGAGAAGTGTCCGGCGTCACGGACCGGGAACTGGTCAGACGTGTACAAAAGGGCGATGATCGAGCGTTCGATCTGCTTTTTCATCGCTACCGATTTCGCATCCATGGACTCGTTTCTCGATACATCAGCAATCAGGAAGACATCGAGGATGTCGTCCAGGAGTCTTTCGTCAAGGCGTTCCGCGCTCTTCCGCGCTTTCGTGGAGACAGCGAGTTCTTCACTTGGCTTTACCGCATCGCGGTCAACAGCGCCAAGAATTTCCTGGTTGCGCGTAGCCGACGGCCGATGGGATCGGATGTCCAGATTGACGAGAACGAGGCCGGAAATGCATTCGAAGCTCTCAGAGATGACGCCGGTCCCGAAGCGCTCATGCGCACGGATCAATTGGCGGAGGCAATCGACGACGTGATCAACAATCTTTCC
>JAGWBL010000165.1 GCA_021295935.1 Pseudomonadales bacterium | reverse complement strand
CGCTCAACCCTATGTACATCCGCCGGCTCGTGCGACATGACGCGTTTCGATTAGTCCCGGAGCCAGGCGGCAAGTAGCGCTCTCGAAACCGATGTGAGTCCCTGAGGATCGTACAAGGCATCTTCGATTCGTTTCACTGGATCAGCATCGTCGCGACCATCCTCCGGCCTGAGCTCAGCCAAGCGTCGAAAGAAAATGGGCATGTCGATCTCCGCAAGCGTGAGCGCATCCTCCATCTTCAGCAGGAGCCTCGTGTCTCCACATTGCCGTTCCTTGAGGCCGAGTTTCTGTCGAAGACACGCGCTCCAGTCGTCGCCAAACAAACCGGCGAAGGCATTCACGGCGTTTTCAAGTTCTTTCGTTTCTCCGATCAAGGGCACCAGCGAGTTGGCAAGCTGAAGCAGGTTCCAGTACCCGATGGCAGGTTGGTTTGCGTATCGGTACCGTCTGGTGGAAGCGTCCGTGGTATTGGGCGTCCAGTTCGGATCGTAGCTCTCGAGCCAACCGTAGGGGCCGTAGTCGATGGTCTCTCCCAGAATGGACATGTTGTCGGTGTTCATGACGCCATGGACGAACCCCACGCGCATCCACTCGGCAATCAGAAACGCGGTTCGACGGCAGACTTCCTGAAACCATTCCAAGTAGCGGTGCGGGCCGAGAGTCTTGCTGCAGTCCTTGAAGTGCCTGGTGATGGTGTAGTCGGCAAGATGTTTCAGGAGATCAAGCTCTCGGCGTGCAAAGTGCATCTGAAAGTTTCCGAAACGTACGAACGATCTGGAGACGCGGCAGACGATCGCCCCCGGTTCGGGTGCAGGATGTCCGTCGTACAGGATGTCTCGTACGACTTCGTCGCCCGTCGTCACCAAGGCGAGCGCCCGAGTCGTCGGGATGCCAAGGTGAAACATGGCTTCGCTGCAGACATACTCCCGCAAGGAGGATCGAAGTACCGCCAAGCCATCAGCGTTGCGCGCATAGGGCGTCGGCCCCGCTCCCTTCAGCTGAATGGAGACGGAATTCCCATGCATCGTGGGAAGTTCGCAGAGAGTTATGGCCCGACCATCGCCGAGCTGCCCGGCCCAATGTCCGAACTGGTGTCCACCGTAGCAAGCCGCGTACGGCTTCATGTCGGGGTGGACCGAGTTGCCAGCCATCGTGGCAAGGAATGCCGATGACCGACTCTCCTCGCTGCTGATGTCGAGGTCCGCAAGCAATGCATCGGACGCCGCCACGAGCGTGGGATGGCTTGCCTTCCTCGGCTCGACTCTCGAAAAGCACGATCGAGAGACCTCGCGCACGTAGTTGCGAGGTATCGGATCTCCGGGCAGCGATTCGACAAACTCGTTTTCTATCGTGAGCCGATCGAACAGCTGCAAAGGGTCTTCCCCCACACTCTTGCGCCTGACGCTCGATTGCAGTGTTCTCTCTCCCCTTGAGCTGGCCTCTGCTCGATCCAGTGTTCGCTGTCACTGTCCGGGCTGTCTACACTACAACATGAGAATCCTCGCCCTCGACAGGCACTCAACGGAAGCGAGATCGTGGAAACGTAAGGATTGGCGCTGGACTTCACTTGGGAAGTGATGTGTAACGCATTGAATTGAAGCAAGAAACAATGAATTGAGGTGGATTTGCATTGGGTGCGGATCCCGGCCCAGGACATCTATAATCGAGATTGGGGGAGAACAATTGCTGGATGATCGGGAGAGTGCCTCGCTTCGCTAAGGCGAACTGGTTCGAAATTGCGCGGTTGGCGGTGTCGCCTCATTCTGCCGCCAGCGCATTGATTCGACTGTTCGCATTGCCGGTCTTCCTTGGCGTTCTGGCAGTGGGAGTTGTTGGCTGCGGTGGTGGAGGCGGTTCCGGAGTGGCTGGGTCGGGTGGCCCCGGCAACGGCACCGGGGGCGGAGGTGGTGACGAGGATGACGACGATTCCGACGAGGCGTCTCCTTGCGAAGGCGCGCAGGATGTGATGTTCGTGGAGGTCACCAACGATCTCGGCTTGTGTTACGAGAGTGACCCGCCAGACTATTCCATAGTGCCCCAGGAAGATGGGGGCCCCAGTTTCGTCTTGACGAGCGGCGGTCTCACGCTCTCGGAAGTTGACGAGAACGACACGCTCTTCATGTACGTCACCCGCGGCGCGGGGTTGCCTGGGCAGCTGTTCGAGCACGACGGCGAGACGTTTGTCGAATCGGACGATCGACGCGGGATCGATCCGAACGGTTTCGAGCACTCGAGCTACTTCCTGGACATTGACGGAGATGGTGACAAGGACTTCGTCTCCATCCAGTACGGCGGGGAGATTGAGGTCTTCGAGAACGACGGAGCCAACAACTTCGCGGAGATCTCGGAGAGCATCGGGTTGCGCGGCACGCGCGCCACCGAAGGGCTGACGGCCGGCGATTTCGATCTCGACGGCGATCTGGACCTGTTCTTCACGCACTGGGGCAGCGCGTTCAGCGCCAATCGCCCGATAACCGAGTATCTGTGGAGGAACCGTGGCGATGGATCCTTCGAGGACTTCAGCGATGTCGTGGCACTGGACCAGGCCAACGACTTGGGCATCGTCAACGAGTACTCGTTTACTCCGATCTTCACGGACCTGAACGCCGACGGCTATCCCGACATGGTCATAGCGTCGGATTTCGAAACGTCCCAAGTGCTGATGAATCGTGGTGGCCAGTTGTTCGAGAACACGACCACGGAGGCCATCGATGACGAGAACGGCATGGGTGCCGACGTCGGAGATGTCGACAACGACGGAGATTACGATTGGTTCGTCACGAGCATCTCCGATGGCAGCGCCATAAACGATCCGGAGTACCTGGACGAGGAGTCCGGCCAGTCAGGAAATCGCCTCTACGAGAACACGGACGGCAGGGGAGAGTTCGAGGACATATCGGAGTCAGGCGGCGTGCGGCAAGGCTACTGGGGATGGGGAGCCTGCTTCGCCGACTTCGACAACAACGGACGGCTGGACATCTTCCACACCAATGGCTGGGGCGACGAACTTCCTGATCCGTCCCGACTGTTCATGTCCGTCGGCCAGAACGTCTGGCAAGAGGAAAGCCAGCAACGCGGGATCTTCCATGACGCGCAGGGGCGAGCGGTGATCTGCACCGACTACAACGACGACGGACATGTCGACATTTTTATTGGAAATCACGCACTTGCGCCCACGGTTTACAAGAACACCGGCGACACGGACGAAGACGCTGACAACCACTACCTCAAGGTGCGGCTGGACGGACTGGCCGGGAATCCGGAAGGGATCGGCGCACGGATCGAAGTCGAGACCGCGAATGCCATCCAGGTTCGTGAGATGCGGGATGCGGCAGGCTTTCTCTCGCAGGCTCCTGCGGAGGTGCACTTCGGACTGGCTGAAGCGGACACGGTAACGCGTGTGTCGGTGAAGTGGCCCAACCTCGACAACACGACGTCGGAGCTGTTTGGCGTGGCAGTCGACCAGA
>JAGWBL010000164.1 GCA_021295935.1 Pseudomonadales bacterium | reverse complement strand
GTCAACGCTAACGGGATCTGGAATCACGGCGTCAAGGTTCGCAAGCGCCGGAAGCGTTCCTGATCACCCGGTTCATCGATCAAGCCCTGCGGTCTACGATTCCTTGCGCTTGGATCTCTGCCTGAGGGCCTCGAACAGCAGAACGGACGCCGACATTGCCACGTTCATCGAGTCTGCGTAACCGTTCTGGGGAATCGCCACCAACTCGTGTGCGAACTCTCTCCACTGATGTTCCATGCCGGCGTGCTCGGACCCGATGACCACCGCTGACGGTCTCGTCAGATCACTGGTCGTGTAGGGCCTGGAAGCATCAGGTGACGCTGCCACGACCTGGAGCCCGCGCGCTTCAAGCCACGTGAGCGCCTGTTCGGTGGAAGTCAGCACGAAGGGCACGGTGCAACTTGTTCCTTGACTTGATCGTACGACGTTCGGATTGAACGGATCGGTTGCCGGATCGCACAGCAGGATTGGCTCCGCACCCGCCGAGTCGGCGATACGGAACAGGGCTCCCAGATTGCCGGGCTTCTCGATTCCCACACCTACGAGAACCAAGGGAACCTGTCGCACAGTCACCTCGTCCAGCGATGTCCGCCAGGTGCTGCACACAGCGACCAGTCCGTCGTGATCGGGCCGCGCAGCGACTCGATCCAATACCTGGCCAGTGCAACGCACTAGCGCAACCCCGGCCTCCCGAGCAACTCCATGTGCGAACTTCTCCGTCTCACCACCGACATCCGAGGATTGCGACAAGAGCAGCGTCTCGAGTTGCCGACCGCCGTCCAAGGCCCTGGAAACCTGACGACAGCCAGCGAGAAGAAACTTGCCATGAAGACTTCTTCCGCGATGTTTGTGAAGGCTAAGTAAAGCTTTCACTTTTGAATTTGATGTACTTGAAATATATAACAAAATCATTCACCATGCCATGCATTTCTAGTGCAGGAGTCCGTTCGTGATGGCGCGGAACCGGTCGCGACAGGAATGCTGGTGCACCGATGCAAGCGTAACGGGTTCTCACGTGCATCGAGGCGGAGGGCAGCGCCTCGGCACCGCCTCGCCCCTGCGATACCATTCGGAACGCCATTCCGGAAGTCAGTCCATGTCCAAGACAGAAGGCACGAGCAGACGCGAGTTCTTGCAGTGGAGCGCCGTTGCAGGAGCGTCAGCGGGGGCAGCGCACCATTGCCATGCGTCGGGAGTCTCCCCAAGCGACGGTGTTCGAGCGTATCGAAGGCTCGGACGAACCGGGATGGAGATTTCGGACATCTCGTTCGGTTCGAGCCGGCTTCGGGATCACCAAGCAAGCGTGGTCCGATTCGCATTGGACCAAGGCATCAACTATTTCGACACCGCGGAGAGCTATACCGGCGGGACATCGGAAACGGTTCTCGGCACGGTTCTGAAGGGAAAGCGCGACAAGATCTACCTGACAACCAAGAAGGGCACCCGTCCTGACACCACCGCGGACGAAATGATGGGATCCCTTGACGGCTCCTTGCGCCGCCTGCAGACCGACTACGTCGATGTGTTCATGACCCACGCGGTGAATGAGGTCGAACGCCTGAAATCGGACCACTGGCTGAGCTTCGTGGACCAAGCGAAGCAACAGGGCAAGATCAGGTTCGCCGGCATGTCCGGTCATGCTGGCCGGCTGGCGGAGTGCCTCGAATACGCACTCGACGAGGACATGGTGGATGTCATTCTCGTCGCCTTCAATTTCGGAGAGGATCCTGGATTCATCTCCAAGTTCACGAAAGGCATCGACTGGATTGCGAAGCAGCCGGAACTCCCCCGGCTGCTGGCCAAGGCGAAGGCGAAGGACGTCGGCGTTACGGTGATGAAGACTCTGCGCGGAGCGCGACTGAACGACATGCGACCGTACGAGGCGCCGGGCGGCACTTTCGCGCAGGCAGCGTTTCGCTGGGTCTTGTCGCACAAGAACGTTGACGCGGTCGTCATCACCATGAGCAGCGAGGACCAGATCCGGGAGTTTCTCGGAGCCTCGGGAACTGAAGGGGTGGCCGCTAACGACATCCCTCTCCTTCGCCAGTACATGGCTCTCAATGACGACAAGTACTGTCGTCCGAACTGCGGCGCATGCCTTTCGGCCTGCGATTACGGCGTCCCGATTTCCGACGTCCTGCGCATGCGCATGTACGCCGTGGACTACGGCGATCTCGGCGTGGCAAGAAAAGAGTATGCAGGTCTGTCCGTCAATGCCCAAGCTTGTCTCAGCTGCAGCGCAACTCCCTGCCAGTCGGCGTGCGTGCACGGGCTAGCGATCAACGAACTCAGCGTTCCTGCCCATCGTCTTCTCACGTAGCCGAGCCACCCGGCATGGCGTCCGCCAACTGCCTGCTCTATGAGTGTTTCAGCGGCATTTCCGGTGACATGCATCTCGGGGCCCTCATTGATCTTGGAGTGCCCGCTGAATTTCTGGCTCAAAACCTGCGCAAGCTCGGACTGGATGGCGAGTTTCGGCTCCATGTCTCCAGAACAAGCAAGCATGGCATCGAAGGAACCGACGTCACCGTAGAGTGTCTTGAGGCGTCTGGGGCAGCTCGTCGAACATTGCCGTACATCAATGACATCATCGACCAGGCCGCCTTGCCTTCCGACACCGCGGGTCTCGCCAAGAGCATGTTCCACGCTCTGGCTTCTGCGGAGGCAAAGGTGCACGGCGTCGGTGTGGAAGAAGTCCATCTGCACGAGACAGGCGCAACGGATGCGTTGGTGGATCTGGTCGGCGCTGCACTCGGAATTGGGTACCTGGCCCCGGACACGATCTGTTCCGGCCCCGTGGAACTTGGCAGTGGCACGGTCGAGTGCGACCACGGAACAATGCCCGTGCCAGCGCCAGCCACCGCAGAACTCCTCAACGGCGTTCCAGACATGCGAGGCGGGTGGGAGGGCCAAGCGACGACTCCAACCGGAGCAGCCATCCTGGCCACCTTCGTGGACCAATGGAACTCCAACTTAAGCTTCACAGCAGAACGCATCTGGTACGGTATGGGAAAGAGAGATTTCCGACTCCCGAACGTGCTACGCCTTGCGTTCGGCTCGACGGATCAAGCGCTCGAGAGCGAGCGCATCTGCGAGATCGAAACCAATCTTGACGACATGTCTCCGGAAGCGTTCGAACCGTTGCTGGAAGATCTGTTGCAGGCGGGAGCGCAGGATGTGTTCTTCACACCCATCGTCATGAAGAAATCGCGCCCCGGTGTGCGTGTGAGCGTTCTCGCGAAGGATGACGATCGCCTGCGCATCGCTTCTCAACTGATCGCGTCATCCACAACGCTGGGAGTTCGGATTCACTCACTGGACAAACTGCTTCTCTCTCGAACTTCTGACACCGTGCCGACCGAGCTCGGGCTGGTACGCGTCAAGACAGTGAACCTTCCATCCGGTGGTGCGCGTTGGAAGGCCGAATTCGAGGATGTGAAGCGCGTCGCAAGAGAGCAAGGCATGACCTACCAGAGAGCGAAGATCCTCA
>JAGWBL010000163.1 GCA_021295935.1 Pseudomonadales bacterium | reverse complement strand
CCTGTCTCGGCAAGAAGGGAAGCATGAAATGGAGCGTCCGCCAGGACAAGGTCGAACGCGCACGCAAGAAGGACGGCTGGCACGCCGGGCATGGTCACAAGCCTGAGGGATGTTCCGGGCGAGGCCGTTCTGGAGCGCTGCCGCGGACTCCGGCAGGTCGAGCCCGCGTTTCGAGCCTGCAAGTCCGAACTGCAGTTTCGACCGCTGTTCCACTGGACCGAATCCCGCATCCACACGCACCCCTCGCCATCGCGTTCATGACCCTGATCTGCGCACGAAACCCTCAGCGCCGGCTTCGCCTGAGAGGACGTCCATCGCCCGCAGAGGCATGGAGCGAGATCCTGAATCGAACCCGCTGCACCGTGGAGACCTGCGCCCACACCGGACGGCGATTCCTTTCGCCGCCGTTCATGACCCCCAAAGCCAAGCAGATCTACGGAGCCTGCAACGCCAAGTGGCGCAGATTCAAGCGTGAATTGACCTGACGCGCCCGCTCGCGATCCAGCGGGAGAATCCCGTCTGTGGTGCCTGCATCCCAAGGTGAATCCTTGTACATCAACCATTCGCTTTTTCAAACCGTCGAACTCAGGTCAAAGGCTCCAGCACTCATTCCGATCGCCTCTCGTGTGTTATGTAGGTGGCGCGGTCTGCGCCGGTTGGAGTTCTTGGAGCGAACGGTGTCACGAACGTTGCAGAGAGGCGAGCGTCTTGTGACCCAAGGAGCGGCAATTCCAATTCCCAGTCTCGTGCGAGCCCGCGTGGCGGATCGGGAACGGATCTCGATCGCCAAGAGAGTCGAGGCGTCGTCAGAGTCGGTCTTGCAGACTTCCGTACGGTAGGAACCGATTGGTCGTGTGAGCGCGTACCCACCGAAGCAACTCGGCCGGCAGAACGCCACGGCGCTTGAGATGACGTATCAGCACGATCACGGGAGAGTTTGGACCCAGCGCGAACCCGGAAAGCCGCCCTTCCGCCAAGGTGAGGGCTTTGACCCAACTGCACACGTCTTCAGCAGAGGACTCGACGGCAAGTTGCTGCCAAGTGTCCGACTTCTTCCGAGCAGCAGCGAGCAGTTCGGCCTGCTCCTTCTTGGACAGACCGAGATCGGGATGGTCCATTCCGGCACTGGCGCGTGCCAGAATCTGCACGTCCGCGGACGTCAGATTGCTTTGCGCGGGGTCCCAGACTTGGACGTCAGTCACGGATCAACCTGTGCCTTTGACAAAGTGCAGCCTTGCCAACAACTGCCGAGAACGGAGGTTTGGCCTCATTCTAAGTTCCGACGCGCCAATTGACTGCCCGAGCGAGCCCGGCGATCTGTCTTCATGGATCGCGGATCAGGCTCTGTCCTGGTTCGATCAGCACGGGCGTCGAGATCTGCCCTGGCAGCATCATCGCACTCCCTACCGCGTGTGGGTTGCGGAGGTCATGCTGCAGCAGACACAGGTCCGGTCGGTCATTCCCTACTTTCACGCGTTCATGCGCCGGTTTCCCACGCTTCAGGCACTGGCCTCGGCAGATGTGGACGACGTGCTGGCCATGTGGACGGGCCTAGGCTACTACCGTCGCGCTCGCAATCTCCACGCTGCGGCCAAGATCCTCCAAGAGCGGCTCGGTGGTCGGATACCGAGGTCACTCGAACATCTCGTGGCCCTTCCCGGCATCGGAAGATCTACCGCTGGAGCAATACTGGCCCAGGCCTACGGGTTGCCGGGTGTGGTGCTTGATGCGAACGTTCGACGAGTATTGACGAGAGTCCATGCTCGCACGTTCGGGGGAAGCGTGCCCGAAGCGAAGCTCTGGCAACTGGCGATTTCCTGCACCCCCGCCATTCGCCCCGACGACTACGCCCAAGCCATGATGGACTTGGGATCGAGCGTATGTCGGGTGCGCATCCCAAACTGCTCTGCTTGCCCCTTCGAAACTCGATGCGAGACCGCACAGCAAGGCGACAGTGCGTTGTCAAGTTCGGTAGCCAACCGATCCGCCAAGGTCAAGGCGCGCGTCGAAGCCATCGCCTATGTTGTTCTCACGCTCGACGGTCAAGTCTTGCTGGAACGCCGGCCTGAAAAGGGGCCTTGGGGCGGGCTTTGGGCACCGCCAGAGTGTCTTGGCACTGCGCCCGACTGGATCCGGTTCGCCAGCGCGCACGGACTGGTCGACAGCGTCGTCGTTGCCCAGACCCGCCTTCCTCCGCTGACCCACGAGCTGTCGCACCTCCGTTACGCCATCACCCCAGTGCGCGTACGGCTGGGATCAAGGTCGGAGCAGATCCCGCTGCCCGCGGGATTTCGATGGCACGGTGGGTACCGACCGAAGCGCTTCGGAATGTCCTCGTTAGCCCTTAAACTGATCGATTTGGCCGAGCCCGACTCAGATCCATGAACGAACATCGCCTCGTTCAATGCCGCAAGTACGGGAAGCCGCTGCCGGGCCTCGCAACAGCCCCGCTACCGGGATCAGCTGGCACGGACATCTACCAGAACGTATCGGCGCGAGCGTGGCAGGAATGGCAGGAGCTTCAAACGATGCTCATCAACGAAAACCACCTCTCCATGCGTGACGCAAGTGCACGCAAGTGGCTCACTTCGCAGCGAGAGAAATTCTTCCGGAACGAGGACTACGAACGTCCCGCCGGGTACGTGCCGGTCGAGTGACCGAACCATGAACCGAAGTGACCCGAGTACACCGCCGTCCAGGGTAGTCCGCGACCTTGCCTGCGTTTTGGTTTCAGGACGTCAGATTCCACTACGAAACGACGTGCGCGGGATTCCCCACATTTGCTTTCGCACCCGGAGGCATGGGCTCATCGATCCCGTTCTGGCAATGAAGTCCGTGGAAGCCGAACACCGAGCTGTCAGACGACTTCGAACTGGTTGCCATGTACCAGCCAAACGCCGGGCAGTCCCAGGCCTGCCAGCGGTCGGCGATGGGTCGATTCGACTGGGAGCAGTATCGCTCCAACATGTTCGATGGCGGATTCGTGTGCAGCATGGACCCCGAAGGCGTCCAGCACCTCCCGTGAACTCGTGCGGGTTGCCCGATGCGCGCTTGGTCGAACGCTGCAAGAACCCCGAACTCGTTGAAACCGTCCGGAAGGTCAAGCAGTCACTGCGCTCCCACACTCCAGACGGCTGAGCGGGGTCAGTTTCTTGATCTCGGAGCTCACGAAGTACATTCGACGGTCAACGCCCCCTGCATGCAGTGATAATCCATCCAGAGAAGGTTGACCGAAGAGGAGAGCTCGTGGAAATCAGACGAAGTGACAGGTGGATTGTCGCCGCATGGATCATGCTGCTGGCCGTCGCCGCACTGATCGCAGTCGCATATTTCTTCGGCCTGTTCAGCGTCTTTGGGGCCGAGGACGTGTCGGGATGGTTCAAGTTCTTGTTCGGCTCGGGTCTGGCACTTGCCGTAGGCGGTGGCGGCATTGTCCTTGCCATTGCGATCCGGGATCGGATGGCTGATTCTGAATCCAGCAACTACGACGACGCGGAGGCTTAGAAGCGTGATCCTGGCCACTACAGAGACCATCCAAGGAAAGAAGATCGTCAA
>JAGWBL010000162.1 GCA_021295935.1 Pseudomonadales bacterium | reverse complement strand
CACCGGTCTCCAGCTCGACAACTCAAGTCTCAAGGCCTGCGAGTCGTCCATCCGACGAGGTCGAGCAACTGCTCGGCGAGGTCGGATCGCATGCTCAAGTGAGTTCCAGACGCAAGCGGGCCGACGCCATTCGCGCGCTGGCGATGGACGCTGTCGAACGAGCCAGGTCAGGCCATCCGGGTGCGCCGATGGGCCTCGCGGATTTCGCTGAGGTGCTTTGGCGCGACATCCTTCGACACAACCCGTCGAATCCGGAGTGGTGGGATCGTGATCGGGTGACGCTTTCGAACGGACACGCCTCAATGCTGATGTACGCGGTGCTTCACTTGACGGGCTACCAAGTGTCGACAGCGGATCTGAAGTCGTTCAGGCAACTCCACGCTCCAACGGCGGGTCATCCGGAGTACGGCGAATGTCCGGGCATCGAGACCACCACCGGGCCCTTGGGCCAGGGCTTCGCGAATGCCGTCGGCATGGCGCTGGCCGAATCGATGCTGGCCCGAGAGTTCAACCGTCCGGGACATCCGTTGGTTGACCACCGTACTTGGGCGATAGTCGGCGACGGCTGCCTCATGGAGGGGATCTCTCACGAGGCCGCCTCCTTGGCGGGCACCTTGGGTCTCGGCAAGCTGACCGTGATTTACGACGACAACGGCGTATCCATCGACGGGTTCACTTCAGAGTGGTTCACCGAGGACGTTCCGGCGAGGTTCGAGGCGTACGGCTGGGAGGTGATACGTGACCTGGACGGGCATGACGCAGACGCTGTGCTGCAGGCGCTTCGCACGGCGCTTCAGCCACGGTCCTGCCCGATGCTGATCTGCATGAAGACCACGATCGGCTACGGTGCGCCAAACAAGGGAGGCACTGCCAGCACACACGGATCTCCGCTGGGAGAGGAGGAGGTGGCGGCTGTGCGAAGGGAACTGAATTGGCATCACCCGCCCTTTGAAGTTCCCGCGGAGATCCGGGATTCCTGGGATCAGCGAAACCGTGGCCTCGAACTGGAACGCTCGTGGGAGAAGCTCTGGAACGCCTACCAGGCCGAGTTCCCGGATCTTGCCGAAGAGTTCAGGCGCCGACAGTCGGGAGACCTTCCCTTGCGATGGGCGGAAGAGCTTGATCGGCTGGCGCTGGGGTGCCAGTCAAGCAGGGACTCGATTGCCACCCGCCAGGCATCGGGACACTGCCTGGATGTCCTTGGACCGATGCTCCCGGAACTCATCGGCGGATCTGCGGACCTGACGGGTTCCAACAACACCAAGTGGAAGAGCGCGAAAGCGGTGGGGGACGGTGGCAGGTACCTGAGTTACGGAGTCCGGGAATTTGCCATGACCGCGATGTCGAACGGCATGTTGCTTCACGGTGGATTCCGTCCGTTCACCGGAACTTTTCTGGTGTTCATGGAGTACGCCCGCAACGCAGTGCGGCTCGCCGCGCTTATGGGCATTCCCAACATCTTTGTCTACACCCACGACTCGGTGGCGCTGGGAGAGGACGGTCCCACGCACCAGCCCATCGAGCAACTCACGAACCTGCGTACCACGCCCAATCTCTCGGTCTGGCGTCCATGCGATTCGGTCGAGACCGCATTGGCGTGGAAACATGCGCTGCTTCGTCGTTCCGGTCCCACCGCGTTGGTTCTGACCAGGCAGAAGCTGCCTGTCCTCGAACGCACGGACGCTGCCTTGCGAGACATCGATCGCGGCGGTTACGTCATCCACGAGCCTGAGGATCTGATCCTCGCCATCGTGCTTGCCACGGGATCTGAAGTCGACGTGGCTCTGAAGGCCGCCTCGATCCTCAGGGCATCGGGAACGGCAATTCGTGTGGTCTCGATTCCCAGCGTCGACACCTTCTTGGCTCAGGATGTCGACTACCAGAGGCAGGTTCTGCCGGATGAAGTGCGCGCACGAGTCGCGGTGGAGGCCGCGCACCCGGACTACTGGCGCAGGTTTGTCGGTCTGGACGGGGAGGTGGTCGGCATTTCCAGGTACGGCGCTTCCGCACCGGGAGCCGAGGCCATGAAGGCGATGGGGATCCACGCTGAAGCGGTGGTCGAGGCCGTTGGCCGATTGATCGGGTGATCCGATGCACGCTCTGCACGTCCTTGCCGGGATGCCGATAGCAGGGGGAGAGGCAGGACTGTTGCGATGAACGCTGCACTGGGCCAGCACTTCACGCCAGCCTCCATTGTCGAACGCATGATCGCCCTGCGCCGAAACCACGGTTCCGTGTTGGAACCAGCTGCTGGCGCCGGGGCGTTTCTGCGATGTCTGGAACAGGACGCGACAGGCATTGAGATCGATCCAGCTCTCGCAACGGATGTGCGGACGGTGGTCGGCGATTTCTTCGACTTTCCGGTGAGTCGCAAGTTCGACACGATCATCGGCAACCCTCCCTACGTGCGCTATCAGGACATCTCGCGGGCAACCAGCTCCAAACTCCCCACTCGCATGTTCAATCGGCGGACCAATCTCTACCTGTTCTTCATCGCAAAGTGCGTGGACCACCTGGAGCCGAACGGGGAGTTGATCCTCATCACTCCCCGGTACTTCCTCAAGGCAACAGCGGCAAAGCGACTGAACGAACTGCTTTACCGTCAAGGCTCAATGTCCCACTACTACGAACTGGGTGACGACCACGTGTTTGCTCGCGTCACGCCGAACTGCGCTATCTGGCGCTGGCAAGAGGGATTGCAGCTCCGGAAGATGGAAACCGGAGGAACGTTCAGGTGCCGAGAGGGGCAGATCCTGTTCAAGGACACCGCATCGTCCCGACTGGGCGAACGCTTCGATGTGAAAGTCGGGGCCGTAAGCGGTGCGGACGCGGCGTTCGTCAGCGAAGAGTTCGGCGACACGCAGATGGTGTGTTCGAAAACGCGTCGGGACGGCAGGTTGCGGCCGGTGATCTACAACCGCTGGCACTGGAGTCTGGTTCGTCACAAGCAACGTCTGCTTGGCAGAAGGATTCGGCAGTTCGACGAGAGCAACTGGTGGCAGTGGGGTCGCAACTACTGCAACCGGCCCGGCCCAAGAATCTACGTCAATGGGAGGACGAGGTGCAAGCAACCGTTTTTCGTAAGCGAGACGGAGGCATACGACGGTTCGGTTCTGGCGCTGATGCCGAGAGGCGACGTCGACCTCGACCGCGCGGTCGCAGCCTTGAACGGAACGGATTGGGAACGACTGGGGTTTGTGTGTGACGGGCGGTTTCTGTTCACTCAGAAGAGCCTGGAGAATGCTCCGGTCGACCTCTCGTGACGCGAACGTCCAGCGGATGAAACTCGGAGAGAGGGCGACATGCAAGAGACGGCAGGGTTGGAGAAGGCAGCAAGAGCCGAAGGACGTGTCCTTCCCAATCAGTCGGAAGTGATGGGCACATCTTGGGCGAATCTCAAGTTTCCTTCACCGCTGCCCATACGACACGATGCGTAGGAGTCCTGGCTTGGCGCTGGCAGTTGTGCCGGTCGAAGTGGAGCCTGGATCAGGGCTGGCCTTGGCAAGGAGAAGGTAGTCAATGCGAGATGGTCTCTACAGGGGGGATTGCCTGGAGTTCA
>JAGWBL010000161.1 GCA_021295935.1 Pseudomonadales bacterium | reverse complement strand
GGCCGGGATGTGGCACGAGATCGGCCTGTACATCACACACCCTTCCTACCACAAGCACGGTGCGGACCTGCTCTAACATCTGGACATTCCCGGATTCAGTCGCGATGAACACAAGCGAGGCGGTACGCTCGTCCGTCATCACCGTCGCAAGCTGCCCTCGGGCGCGATGCGACACGACCTTCGGCTGTTGAAACTTGCCCTCCTCTTGCGCCTTGCGGTGGTGCTCCACCGAAATCGAAGCGACTATCAGTCCCCGCCGGTCGCTCTCACGGCTGGTTCGAACGGACTGGTAGCTTCGTTCAGCCGCAACTGGCTCCGAAGCCATCCCCTCACCAAGCTTGACCTTGACAACGAGGTCGCAACCTTGAATGGAGGATCCCTGACACTCTCCGTCAGCCTGCATCGATGACGCAACGTGCGTCATCGGAGTCGATGCGGTCTCAGGAGGAAACTGCCAGCTTCTCCAACAAGCAGTCCTGCGCGCTCACGCGCCCGTCGTCCGCCAACCGGGGCAAGTAGGTCCCATCCGGCTGAAGTTCCCATGCCTGACAGTTGTCCTTCAGGTAGGGATCCAATCCTTCAGACCGCACGCGCGCCGCAATCTTGGGATCGAGAACCGGAAAACAAGTCTCGACCCTCTGATCGAAGTTGCGAGGCATCCAGTCCGCGCTGGAGAGGTAGATATTGGGTGCCCCCGCGTTCTCGAAGCAAAAGATGCGCGTATGCTCCAGAAACCGGCCGATGATCGACCGCACGCGGATGTTTTCGGAAATGTCTTTCAAACCCGGTCGCAAAGTGCACATCCCGCGCACGATCAAATCGATTTCGACACCTGCCTGTGAGGCCTTGTAGAGAGAACGAATCATGCACGGGTCCACCAGAGAATTCATCTTGGCAATGACACGCGCCGGCCTGCCGGCTCGAGCGTGCTCGACCTCCTGCTGAAGAAGCGACTTGAGCGAGCGCTTGAGAGTGAAAGGAGCCTGAAGGATCTTGGAGAGCTCGCCCGCCTGACCCATGGAGCTGAGTTGCCGGAACACGTTCTGCACATCGTCCCCCAGGTCGGCGTCGCAACTCATGAGTCCGAAGTCGGTGTAGACCCTTGCGGTTGTTGTGTGGTAGTTGCCCGTTCCCAGATGAACGTAACTGCGGAGCTCGCTGCCCTCTCGACGAAGGATCTGGATCATCTTTGCGTGAGTCTTGATCCCGACGACGCCATAAACGACCTGCGCGCCCGCCTCCTGGAGTTTGGTGGACAGCTCGATGTTGTCCGCTTCGTCGAATCGAGCGCGCAGTTCAATGACTACGAGCACATCGGTGCCCTTCTTGGCTGCATCTATCAAAGCGTCGACTACCGGAGAGTCGTCGCCCGTCCTGTATAGCGTCTGGCGAATCGCCACGACGTCGGGATCGTCTCCCGCCTGGAGCAACAAGTCCACCACCGGATTGAAGGACTCGAACGGATGGTGCAGCAGAACGTCCCTCTCCCGAATGGTGGCAAACAGATCGTTGCTTCTGCGAACACGTTTCTGCATGCCGGGAGTGAAGTCCGGAAACTTGAGATCTGGCATGTCCACCATGTCGGGGATCTGATTCAGCCTCATGAGATTCACGGGGCCATTGCACAGGTACACGTCCCTGGCAGACAGACCGAACTGGGCGGACATCGATTGCTCCAAGCTCTGCGGACACTGAGACGCCAACTCCAGCCGCACGGCCTCGCCGAATCGGCGCGAGGACAGCTCTCCTGCCAGGGCGTGGCGAAGATCCTTGACTTCCTCTGCGTCGACAAACAGGTCGCTGTTGCGCGTCACCCTGAACTGGTAACAGCCCGTGACCTCCAGTCCTGGGAACAGGTCGCTCACATGTGCGTGAATGATCGATGTCAGGAACACGAAGTCGTAGGGATGCTCGCTGCACTCCTCGGGCAGTCGCACGACTCGAGGCAGCGACCGGGGAGCCTGCACCACCGCCAGATCCAGATCCCGTCCGAAAGCGTCCAGTCCATCCAAGGTCACCACGAATCCCAGGCTCTTGTTGACGAGCCGGGGAAAGGGATGGGCTGGATCCAGCCCGATGGGATTGAGAACCGGCAAGAGTTGCTCGAAGAAGTACTCGCGAACCCAGTCTCGCTGGGCCGGCGTCCGATCCTGTCGCCGCAAGAAGCAGATTCCCTGCTCCCGCAAAGACGGAAACAAGACATCGTTCAGGATGTCGTACTGCTGATCCACCAACTCATGAGCAACCTTGGAGATGCGTTCCAGTTGCTCCAGTACCGTCAGGCCATCAGGACCGGAATTCTTCGAACCGAACGCGGCCTGCTGCTTCAAGCCTGCAACTCGGACCTCAAAGAACTCGTCGATGTTGGAGCTGGCGATGCACAGAAATCGAAGCCGTTCAAGCAACGGGAGTTCATCACGAGTGGCTTGGGCGAACACTCGGCGATTGAATTCAAGCAGGCAGAGTTCCCTGTTCAGGTACAGCTCAGGAGCTCCAAGCTTGTATCGGGACACGTTTTTCCAACAGGCTCGAAAGGGCTTGGAAGTCTACCAGTCGACGGAACTGGCGTCGGGACGGCGCGCCGAACCAGCCCTTGTCTTGCGTCACGGCCAGCAGACCCGCCCTTACCTGTCCCCAGCAGCAACTCCACGCCACGGCAGCGCCAAGAGCGCAGGCCTGTCCGAGCAGCTTGGTCCGCGAAGCCCTTGGCGAAGACGCAGGTGCCGAGCGCGATGACACTGATTGGAGCGCTGTCGCAGGATCCACGAAACTGTGCCGGGCCAATCCCGACCGCCACTTTGTCCGAAGCCACACAGACCAAGCTCACCACCCATGGCCCTGCATGCGGGTTGTGCAGCATAATTTGACGAGCCAGGACGCTATCCGTTGCTGCTCCCCCCATGTTCTTCCTGAAGTCCCGATTTCGAAACAAGACAGCACGACTGCTGGCGGTCGTGCGTCAGTTTCGCGAGAGCGAGTCGATCGCGTTGCATCCCGACCAGGTCTCTCGGCGGCTCGGCATTTCACTGCAGGAAGCTCACCGGATGCTCGATACCACACCCGAGCTGTTCGTGCGATTGCCGCGGGGCCCGGACCGAGTGACCAAGTATGCGCTCTCGCCCTCGTTTTCGTCTCTTCAACCCGACGAGGGAAAGGCGTTCATCGCGCGTCAGGCACGCAAGGAATCGCTGGGTTTCTGGACGGTCATGCTGATCTACACGATCGCCGGTCTGGCCCTGCTGATTGCAGTGCTGGGTACTTTCGGCATTTGGAGACACGCAGGCTGAAATCGAGAGCCTCGGGTCCCATGCATCGGACGGTGGATCAAGGCGGGGATGAACGCCTCGTTGTGCATGGAGACTACTCTCGAGGAGAGCGCTTCCTGTCTCGTCGCTTACGCAAACGAACCACGGTTACGCCAGCACCACCCGCAGCGCGTGGCGCGGTGCAAGCCGCTATCACATCCCGATGTTCGCGCATCCAGTGAGCAACAAAACTCTTGAGCCAAGCAGGCCTGTCGCTCGTACTCCCGGGACCGTGCCGGATCTGTACCGTGCGAAGATTCTCGGCGATC
>JAGWBL010000160.1 GCA_021295935.1 Pseudomonadales bacterium | reverse complement strand
AGGAACCTCCTCAACTGGCCCTCCACGATGCGGTCGACAATTTTCTCCGGCTTGCCGGATTCCAGCGCCCGTTCCCGCGAAATGCTCCGCTCCCTTTCAAGCACCTCCCGAGGCAGGTCGTCTCCGGACACGGCCAGGGGTCTCATCGCGGTCACATGCAGAGCGATGTCGGCTGCCAGCTTCTGGTTCCCTCCGGAGAGTTCCACGATGGCTCCGTACTCGTGGTTGACATGCACGTAGCCGCCGACGACGCCATCGGACGACGAGAGGTTCTGAGCCCGCCGGATCCGGACGTTCTCGCCGATGATGCCAATGAACGCTCGACGCTCGTCATCCATCTCCTGAATCACCCTGGATCCGAGTTCGATGGCGCGTTGCGCAACATTTCCGCAAAACTCGTCAAACCGCTCGTGCCGAGAGGCGAAGTCTGTCTCGACGTTGACCTCCACGATCGAGCCGCTCTTGCGGTCTTCGGAGACCGCGAACACGATCCTCCCTTCGGATGCTTGCCTGTCGAGCTTCGTCGAGGCCTTGGCCGCGCTGCGCTTGCGGATGATGTCGATGGCGGCCTCGATGTCGCCGCTCGCTTCCTTCAGGGCCGACTTGCACGCCCCGAACCCGGCATCCGTTCGTTCCCTGATCTCCTTCACCTTCGCGATGTCGCTCACGCCCGCCACCTCTTGCTTCTCTCAACCACTGCAATCAGACTCCACCACCCTCACTCCTCCGAGTCGGGTGCAGTTGGTTCGACATCGTCGGAGTCCTCCGTGTCTGCCGGATCCTCCGACTGCGGGCTGGAGTCGACTTCGACGAAGTCGTCCTCCGAGACTTCTCCCGTGCCCTCGACCCGGCCCTGCTCCACCGCATCGGCTACCGCCGTCACATACAAGCGGACAGCCCGAATGGCGTCGTCGTTGCCAGGAATCACCCAGTCCACTCCGTCCGGGTCGCTGTTGCTGTCAACGACAGCGATCACGGGGATGCCCAGCTTGTTCGCTTCGCTGACAGCGATCTTTTCATAATTGACGTCAACCACGAACAACGCATCCGGCAGGCCGCTCGCTTCCTTGATGCCTCCGAGGCTGGCCTGCAGTTTCCGCATGAGACGTCGCTTCTGCAATGCCTCCTTCTTGGTAAGCAGGTCAAGTGTTCCGTTGCTGTCCTGTTCTTCGAGATCCTTGAGACGCCCGATGGACTTTCGAATGGTCTTGAAGTTGGTGAGCATGCCTCCGAGCCAGCGCCGGTCGACGTACGGCATGTCCACACGTTCGGCCTGCTCCCGGATCACTCTCTGTGCCGACCGCTTGGTGCCAACGAACATCACCTTCTTGTTGTTCGCGGCCAGGCGCCGGACCTCTTCCAGAGCGACGCGCATGGCGTGCGCCGTGCGCTCGAGATGGATGATGTGGACCTTGTTGCGTACGCCGTAGATGTACGGCGCCATCTTGGGGTTCCAATAACGAGCTTGATGACCGAAGTGCACTCCGGCCGCAAGCATGTCACGCATGCCGATGTCTGACACGATGCATTCCTCAGGTTGGGTGCGAACGACGCATGCCTTCGTCCGTGGGCTGAATCCGCAGGTGCACCCTGCACCTGCCACCCGCAGCGCCATCTGTTGGGGACGAAGGTCGGGGATGGACGAAACCGAACGGATCTCCGCAGGTTTCGCCATTGCGGTTTATACCATATCCGCCGCGCCGCAGGCCACTACGCACCCAGATGCCCTCAACGACAAGGACCGAAAGCGAGATCGAAAGGATGCGAGTTGCAGGGCAACTTGCAGCCTCAGTTCTGAATCTGGTCGGACCTCACGTGAAGGCGGGCGTGACCACCGGCGAACTGGATCGGATTTGCCACGAGTACATCGTCAACGAAATAGGCTGCGTACCCGCCCCGCTCAACTACTCCAGCGCCGAGGGACAGCCGCCCTTTCCGAAGTCCATCTGCACGTCGGTGAACCATGTCGTGTGCCACGGCATACCTTCGGACCGGAAACGACTGAAGAACGGCGACATCGTCAACATCGACGTGACGGTGATCAAGGATGGGTACCACGGCGACACAAGCAAGATGTTCTTCGTGGGGGAGCCGGGCATCCTGGCTCGCAGGCTCTCCGCGGTGACCCAGGAGTGCATGTGGCTCGGAATCCGGACGGTCCGAAACGGCTCTCATCTTGGAGACATCGGCGCCGCCATAGAGAGCCATGCTTCCTCGGCGGGGTTCTCCGTCGTGCGTGAGTTCTGCGGACATGGAATCGGCAGGAAGTTCCACGAGCCGCCGCAGGTGCTGCACTATGGGCGCAGAGGCGAGGGCATGCAACTGCGCTCCGGCATGACGTTCACGATCGAACCCATGATCAATGCAGGCAAGCGCGACGTTCGACTTCTTCCTGACCAGTGGACCGTCGTCACCCGCGATCGGAGACTTTCCGCCCAGTGGGAACACACCGTTCTCGTGACCGAAACCGGTTGCGAGGTGCTCACCCTGCGAGAGGAGGAACGGGACGCTTGGGACAAGCCGCCAATCCTGCCCAATACTCATCCCTGATCCCAAGCGCCGTGACACGCTGCAGCCACCACCGAGCGAGGCCGTGACTGCCGCTGAACCGGTTCTGGACCTGACGCGCCAGCTCGTAGCCCGTCCGTCTCTTACCCCGGACGACGCGGGCTGCCAGGAGATCCTTAGGCAGCGGTTGCTCGCTGCTGGCTTCGAATGCGAGACACTGCGATACGGCGACGTGACCAATCTCTGGGCCCGCTTGGGTCAGGATCCGCCGCTAATGGCGCTCGCGGGGCACACCGATGTCGTTCCGACTGGCAAGATCGAACGATGGAGCTCCCATCCATTCTCCCCGGAGACACGTGAGGGGTTTTTGTTCGGACGGGGCGCTGCTGACATGAAGGCAGGCCTGGCAGCCATGACGGTTGCGGCGGAACGCTGGGCTCGGAAGCGATCAGATCGGACCGGATCGCTGGCGATGCTCATTACCAGCGACGAAGAAGGCGAGGCGGTGGATGGCACCAAACGTGTGATCGACGAACTCTGCTCGCGCGGTGTGGAGATCGCCTACTGCATCGTGGGCGAGCCGTCCTCCTTCCAGCGGCTGGGAGATCAGGTCCGAATCGGGAGAAGAGGTTCCCTGACCGGACGGTTGGACGTCATGGGACGGCAAGGGCATGTCGCATTCCCGGAACGCACGCCCAACCCCATCCATGCGACCGCTCCCCTTCTCGGAGCGCTCGCGAACCGGGTGTGGGATCGGGGAAACGCCAGCTTTCCTGCAACCTCGTTCCAAGTCGCAAACGTCCATTCCGGCACGGGTGCGGAGAACGTGATCCCCGGAGAACTGACCGCGGACTTCAATTTCCGGTTCAACACGGAACAGACTCCCGCAGCGCTCCAGGAAGAGGTTGAAACTGCGCTTCGACCGCTGAGTTCGAAGTTCCAGGTGGAGCTTGACTGGTCCCTGTCCGGAATGCCTTTCCTCTGCTGCAGGGGCAGACTGCTCGAAGCCGTCAGGGAGTCGGTGCTCGAGCATGTCGGAATCAATCCGCGGCTGTCGACCTCGGGAGGCACCTCA
>JAGWBL010000159.1 GCA_021295935.1 Pseudomonadales bacterium | reverse complement strand
ACCGCCGAACTCTTCGCGGAGTAGGTGTTCTCTATCGCCTTGTCCAAGTCTTGGTACTTGAGGTTTGCGGCGTTGTCGCTGCCGCTATGCTGACCCGCCGAGTAGGGCGGATTGCCGACGATCACTCGAACCTCGGTGTCCGACTGGCTTCTCAGCCGTGCCTCGTTGTCCGGAAAGAGCTCGACCAGCTTGCCCGCGCCGCCGCGCTCACTCATCTGGAAGGTGTCCGCGAGGCAAAGGCCCGGGAACTGCAGATAGGTGGCCCGGCCCGACCGCTCGTGGAACGCCTGTTCGATGTTGATCCCCGCGATGTAGTACGCGAGCGGCACGATCTCGTTGCAATGAAGTTCCTTTGCGTACTTGCGTTCCAGGTCCTCCGGCGCGACCAACCCCAGCTCGATCAGTCGCGTGATGAACGTTCCGGTGCCGGCGAATGGGTCGAGCACGTGCACCCCGGGCGCGCCGATGCCCTCGCCGAACTCTTGCTTGAGAACATCGTCGACCGACCTCAGTGTCCAGTCCACCAGCTCCACCGGCGTGAACACGATCCCGAGCTTCTGAGTCAATTTCCGGAACGCCCGCTGGAAGAACCGCTCGTACAGCTGGCGGATCAGGTTCTGCCTCGCCGCAGCGGTGTTCACCACACCCGCTCGCCAGCGGATGGAGTCGTAGAACTCCTGCACCTCTTTCAGCTTGTCGCCGAAGTCCGGCATCTCCTTGTGCAGTCCGTGCCGGTCGAGCTCTTCCACCATCGCCTGCATCGCCTTCGACACCGGGTTCTCGCGCGTGAACTCGCTCCCACGAAACAGGGCGTCGAACACCGGCCGAGTGACCATGTGCTGCGCCAGCATCTCCACCGCGTCCTCGGCCGTAACCGACGGATTCAGGTCGTCGCGCAGTTCTTCCAGAAAGGTGTCGAACTTCTTCGCCGCCGTGTCGGAATGACCCACCACCGTGCCGATCCGCACGATGTGACTCTGCGCCACATCCGCCACGTCGTCCGCCCACTGCTCCCAGAACGTCACAACGCCGCACTTGCGCACGATCTTGGCGCGCAAGATCCTTGATACCGCGTTCTGAAGCTCGAACTGAATCGTGCGCTGTCGGTCCTCTGGCGTAGGCTCCGGCTCTTGCACGACTCGGTCCCCGTCCGAGTCAGAGCGCTGGCTGTCGCCCCAGGAAAGCTCCTCGACCGTTGCCGACTCTGGAAGACGTCCAAACAGCAACCGGATCCGGTCGCCGATCCCTTCCTCCTCGCCAAGTTGCAGACGCATGATCTCGGCGCCTAGGCGTTCGTCGTGCGAGCGCAACGCGTTGAGCACCTGCCACACAGCCTCGTAGTCCTTGTTGTCGTCCAGAGCCTCCGCGGGATCCGTCCCCGGCGGAATGCCGATGGGAAGCACCACGTATCCAAACTTCTTGCCCGGTGCACGCCGCATCGCCCGACCCACCGACTGCACCACGTCGATCTGCGACTTCCGCGGGTGCAGGAACAGGATCGCGTCGAGCGCGGGAACGTCCACCCCCTCGCCAAGACACCGAACGTTGCTCAGAATCCGACAGGATTCCGAATCCTCCGAAAGCCACCGCAGGCGAGCCGAGCGCGTGCGATCGTCCATGGTCCCGTCCACGTGCTCGATCTCGCACGCTAGCCCGGCATCGTCTCGCCCAAGTTTCCGCTGCCGGTACTCGTTCACCACCGCCGTGAACAGCTGCGACATCTCGGCCGAACTCTTGATTGTGTTACAGAACGCCAGCGCACGCGTGCATGCCGTGGGATCGTCCTCGAATTCGCCCCCTTCGCCCTGCTTCATGAGAGCCTTCCAGCATCCCACGATCTTGGTCGCGTCGGTCAGGCGCAACCCGCTGTCGGGATCGCCGAGAAGATCCCTGACCGCTTCGCTCACCTCGCGTTCGTCCAGCGTGAGCACGATCACCCGGTAGTCGGTCAGCAAGCCCTTTTCCACCGCCGAGGCGAACCCCTCGTAGTGGAACACCGTTCCGTACCGATCCACGTCGTCCATGCTGCACAGCTCCGCCGCGCCCTCGATCGCCTTGCGCGATGCGGCCTGCCCGTACACCCGCGGGGTGGCGGTCATGTAGAGACGCTTGCGTCCGCGAATGCTCCCTTGGTCGTGCACCATCACGAATCCGGACATCTCCTCGCCCTTGATCTTCCCCGTTGTGCGGTGTGCCTCGTCGCACACGATCAAGTCTAACTCGCCCAGCGGTATCTCTTCCAAGCACTGCGCCTTGCGAATCACCTCGAGCGACTGGTAGGTGCTGAACACCACGGTCATTTGTCCGGAATGGCGCGACGGATCGCCGATCTCCCCGGCGGCCACCTCGGCGTCGGTGCTGGCGGGAAGCTCGAGGTCGGTCAGTTCCATGTGGATCTCGTCGGCGCTGATGCGCGCCCTAGTCCGTCCCACCCAAGGATCCGAACACACCGCGAAGCTGCGCAATGGCAGACGAGCGTCCGCGGACCACTCCCGGATGGTCTGCGACATCAAGGCGAGGGAGGGCACCAGCACCAGCACGCTCCCGCCCGCACCGGCCACTTCCTGCGCGATCTCCAGGCCGGTAAACGTCTTGCCGGTGCCGCAGGCCATGATCAACTGACCGCGGTCCGCGTGCTCGAAGCCCTAGATGGTGGCGCGAATCGCTTCTTGCTGATGTTCCTTTGGGGTCTTGCGAGGGAGAGTCTCAATCTTGGCGTCGCCGCGCAGCACGCTGGCCCAGTCCACCCCGCTGGTTCGCAGTCTGTGCAGTCCGACGCGATGGAAGGGACGCGAGCTCCGGCGCAGCGTCTCTCGGACATGGGCGCTCGGATCGCGCGTCGTGGTGTCGATCAGGATGCGACTGGCTATGTCCGCCCGGTCCGAGTCCGCGACGAACGAATCGATGCCCGCCTTGCTGAGTTGCGATCCCGGACGATAGAACTTCGCCTGAATGGCGCACCAGCCCGTGTTGTTGCGCTCGCGCGCCATCAAATCGATGCCGGTGTCTTGGCGGGACTCGCCCCGCCTCTGCGCCCAATCGCCGTAGGTCAGCACCTCGTCGAAGCGTTGCTTCTGAACGGGATCGTGAAGAAAGTAGGCGCGGGCGACGTCCTCGAATCTCCTGCCCTTTTCGGCAGTCGAGCGCGAGCGCTTCTCGTTGTCTTCCAGAAGACGGTCAAAGGAGGCGGTCATGGCTCCTCCCAGTCAGGCCATGGTTCAAAGTCAGGCAATACCAAACGTCAATGGCAATGCCGCACACCACACTCCGAGCTGGCGATTCGCGCCGTGACGCGCTCGACGAACTCGGAACCCGTGATTCTCCTAGATTCGAACGACACTTCGTGTCGTGGAAGCAAGGATTGGCACCCATTACAGGGGCATGTACGAAACGTGGTGTGGATTCGGCGTCGAGAGCCAGACCGGAATTGATCTCCCGCGCACCTCAACTACGTCACCGCGCCCAGACTCCACCGCGGGAAATCAGCGCCCTAGTTCGTTCTCTGTGTCGCAAACGGCTGAAGAGAGCCAGCGGCAGATTCGCCGTGAATGCTGGCGTCTGAGCACTGCCATCGATGGGTAGTTGGTGATGAGGCGATGGATGCACTCCCA
>JAGWBL010000158.1 GCA_021295935.1 Pseudomonadales bacterium | reverse complement strand
GGACGGTCAGTTCGACTCGCTTGCTCCCGAAAAGAGCGTTTGGTCCAACCTATTGCTAGGTGGTCGGAAAACGTGCCCGAGGGTTCGAGTTCTTGAGAGCAGCCCACGGAACTCTCCCTGAGCGCTCCTCGCTCAGGTTTCCGTGGCATGATGGCCCGCACTCGGCGGGGATCATCACATGAATATTCCTACACCGGCGCGGACGATGCGATGGCGTGCTCGCCCGTCACTTGAGTGATGCCTTTCCGGCGGTCCTGGTTGGCTTGCGTGTTCACCAATGCATTGAAACCCGATTGGGACTAGGCCTGGCCCACTCCGCAAATTGCAGCATGGCGGTCGAGAGAGGCAGATGGAACACGTTGTCACGCGGAAACGACTCGCCATCGAACGTGATCGGGCCGGCGTTGCTCCTCCATCCTCTCGAGCTGTAGCCAAACAAAGCTGTCCCGACCAAGATCAAGTAGGCCCCTCCGTGTGAGTCCGGGCTCCCTTGCTCGTTCTCGGTCCCTTCTAGGGCGGTCGTGCGCAGAACAGCGCTGTCCTGCCGATCCCGAGGCAACCGGCATCGGCCTTCCGTTAGGTGTCGCATGCTCTGACTAAGCGCGAACGCTTTTGCAGTACGTCGCGAATCCCCTTCTAAATTTCCGTCCGTTGGATGCATAATTTATCCCTTAACTTTGGGAGTTGTGTCTTATGACACGGTTTGTTGCCTTCGTGTTGTTGCTCGCTGCCGTTGTGGTTGGAATCCACATGGTTGTCGAGCCGCTCTACCAATCGATGGACAGTGGTGCCGGTTCTTTGTGGGATTGGATCAATTGGCTGATCGCATTGGCGGTGATCCTCGGGCTGGTCTTTAGTTATCAGGGCAAGTGCGCCGCGGACGCAAGTGATGGTGGCGTCACCAGAGAGTGGGTGGAGTCATGTTTTCATTTCTTCGGATTTGTGGCGTTGGCGATGCTTTTCTTCTGGAGCTGGTTCGACATGTGGATGGAAGCCTACAGTTCCACCGCGGACACAACAGCACTGGTGTGGCTGGTGATATACGTGGCTGTTGCGGTCCTGTGCGGGTCACTGGGCTGGAAACTCTGGCACGCCGACGGCGGAGACGAGTAGCAAACAGTTCAGTTCGGACGCAGTCGGCGGAGACGAGCGGCTGCGGCCTGAATCGACCAGCCAGGAAGGCTCTCTCGCGGAGAACCGGTAGGTGATGCGCGGGTGACGAGGTGCCGGTCCCGTACCGGACGGATACGTCGTCGCCTCATGCGTCTCCACGGTTGGACGCGTGCAGGTGTGGTGAGACTGGTTGTGGATGCGCGTTGCGGTGCATGCATCATTGGCATTGCGGTTCGCGAGGGCTGACTGATGTCACGCCTTGCCGGAGCCATTCTCTTGCTGACCGCGTTCACAGTTGGGGTACATGTGGTGATCGAACCGCTGTACCACGTCACAACTGAGACGCAACCTTTCAGTGGGGCATGGACCTACATTGACATGCTCATGGCGCTCTCGGTCGCGCTCGGTCTGATCTGCAGCTGGATGCGAAAGCGCGGGGCGGACGCTTCGGAAGGTGGTGTTTCCAGAGAGTACTTGGAAGCAAACGTCCAATTCTTCGGGTTTGTGTTTGTCGGCATCCTGTTCTTCTGGGCCTGGTTCGCTCTGTTGATGAACGACCAGTTCACGAGCATCGGCCCAGATACATCGACACTGATTTGGACGCTTGTGGATGCCGGGCTGGCGATACTCTGCGGATCGCTCGGCATGCATCTCTGGAAGGGATCAGGTGACGCAGCCTGATCCTTGAACGGCGGCTATAGCCGGATCCAGTCCACGTACACCGCGTCGATGCCGCGAAGGATGTTGAGGTCGTCCCCTTGAGCACGGTGCCGTGCAAGTCGAGTGGCATCGTTTGTGCTGCTCTCGGAGCCCGGGACCAGCAGAACAGGCAGTGTTGCTCGCTCGGCATGCTAACACCTTGCGACGCAACCACAATCAAGTGGGTTCGGAGGGGCGCATCCGGGTTGTCGGTTGCATCTACTGCGCGAGGCGCTCAACTACTCGGTTGTAGATTCCCTGGAACCCGCCATTGCTCATGATCACCACGTGAGTGGGATCCCTCGGCAGTTCGCAGATCAAGTCAACCAAACGATCGATGTCCTCCAGGCACTCGGATTGGCCTGCGGATTCTGTCGCCAGCGCGCCGATGTCCCAGGAGATCGACTCGCTGCGGAACCAAATGGTCTTGTCTGCCTCCCGCGAACACTGCCGCAGATCGTCCTTGAGTGTTCCTAGCGACATGGTGTGCGTGCGCGGTTCTATCACCGCCACGATCCGATCGGCCCCGACCCTCTGACGCAGACCGTTCAGCGTCGTGCGAATCGCCGTCGGATGATGGGCGAAGTCATCATAGACGGTGAGATTTGCAGTCTTGGCGATCACGTCCAGGCGGCGCTTCACGCCAGGGAACCGACTCAATGCCCGGCATGCCTCTGCCGGATCCACTCCCACATGGTGTGCGGCGCTGATTGCGGCCAGCGCGTTGCAGACATTGTGACGCCCGAGCAAGGTCCACTCGATCGAGGCGACCGGAACGCCGAGATGATGTACCTGGAATCGCGATCCGTCGGGAACAACCCCCGACGCGGTCCAAGCGGGCGGCTCGGCGTTTGGCTTTCGTTCCGCTCCGCAGATTCCGATGCGCTCCAACGAGGACCATAGCCCACGTTGAATCACTTCATTGACCTGAGGGTCCGCTTCAGGCGCGATCAGGAGGCCGCTGGACGGCAGCGCTCTCAGCAAGTGATGGAACTGGTCCTTGATGGACTCCAGCGACGGGAAGATGTCGGCATGGTCGTATTCCAGATTGTTGAAGATCAGGGTATTGGGTCGGTAGTGAAGGAACTTGGATCGCCGATCGAAGTATGAAGTGTCGTATTCGTCCGCCTCCACGACGAAACAATCGCCACTGCCCAGCCGGGCGGAAGCGTACGAACCCTTGATCACTCCGCCGACAAGAAAGCCAGGCTTCAAGCCGGCCTGTTCAAGGATCCAGACGACCATGGCGGTCGTGGAGGTCTTGCCATGCGTGCCGGAGACCGCTATCACGTGGCGACCACGCAAGATCTCGTTGCCGAGCCACTCTGCCCCGGACGAGTAGTTCAGTTCCTGGTCGAGCACGAACTCAACGGCGGGTGTTCCGCGCGCCATTCTTGCGTTGCCGACCACGACGACATCCGGCGTGGGATGGAGGCAAGCAGGATCAAAACCCTCATCCGCTCGGATGCCGGCACTCCGAAGCTGGTCGGACATGGGCGGATAGATGGCGTCGTCCATCCCGCCGACCGCAAATCCGCGCGACTTGGCGAGAATCGCCAGTTTGCCCAGCAGCGGGCCGCCGATTCCCAGAAAGTAGACGGACCTGGGCATGGACTGGCGACTTGGCTCCGAACCTGCTTGGATCTCCTCGCGCCTCTTCAAGTGCCGAGGTCGGGAGCGGGAATGCTGTTTCCTGGAAACACGCTCGCGAACACGTTCAGGACCAAGAAAAGCTCAATCACGGCGATGCATAGGAACGCCAAAATGGCAGCGGGAACACTGAACTCGAGAGATTGCTTGATTAT
>JAGWBL010000157.1:3625-4593 GCA_021295935.1 Pseudomonadales bacterium | reverse complement strand
AACAGCGACAGGTGCGGAGGGGGCACGTGTGGAAGACCGTTCACCAACACCTCCTGACGCCGCCTGAAGAGATTCTGAACTTCGACAAGACCTGAGATAGGCATCCACCCTGGGCCGGACTGCATCTCACGGAGTCAGACAGCTGGATGACCCGTTGCGATTGGCATCTTCTGAACAGCGGAGTGTGTGAGACCTTTCGATCCGCCTTGGTCGCCGATGGTGTTCGCCAGGTTCGCTTGCCAAGGCATCGGCATGATGAGCAACATGGTCACACACCAACTTCTGCTCCGGCAAGCAGGGCACGGAACGCTGGGAGTCCTTCAGCTGGATGTCGGCTCGGATCTTGAAGTTCCTCGTCAGCGAGACGTCGGCACACCCGTTGCTGAAAGAAGTGACTTGCCATCGCGGTACTGGTCAAGTAACTTCCATCGCTTCTCCTCTCGCAGAGGCCGATCCTGAGGCGGCTTGAGTCCATGCCCATCCTCGTCACGCGCACAGCTCTGCCCCTCCCCAATCGAAGGACCGGCAAGGTCCGGGACATTTACGACTGTCCATTGCCGAACGGAGACGACGGCTTGCTGATTGTCGCAACCGATCGCATCAGCGCGTTCGACGTGGTGCGTGCGAACGGGCTGCCGGGCAAGGGCGTCGTGCTCACGCAGATATCGAGCTTCTGGTTTGATCACTTCTCGGACAGTGTCGAACACCACTTGGTCAGTACCCAAGTCGAGAGCGTGCCGAACCTGTCCCGCAGCCAGCGTGATCAACTTCGGGGTCGGATCATGCTTTGCCGCAAGGCGTCGGTCCTGCCAGTGGAGTGCATAGCACGCGGTTACATCACCGGCAGCGGATGGCAAGACTATCAGCGTGAAGGCAAGGTGTGTGGCATTTCGTTGCCCGGAGGCTTGGTCAACGGCGATCGGCTCGAGAACCCGTTGTTCACTCCGTCAACCAAGGCGGAGGTTGGG
>JAGWBL010000157.1:0-3618 GCA_021295935.1 Pseudomonadales bacterium | reverse complement strand
ATCGTCGGGGAACAGACCATGGCTTGGTTGCGGGACACGACATTGCGACTGTACACCCGAGCTCGGGAGTACGCTCTCGAACGTGGGATCATCCTTGCAGACACGAAGTTCGAGTTCGGCACCGTGCCAGGCGCGTCAGAGCCAATGTTGATCGATGAGATCTTCACTCCGGACAGTTCAAGATTCTGGCCAGCGGACCGGTGGAGTCCGGGACAGGAGCAGGAGAGCTTTGACAAGCAGTTCGTGCGCAATCATCTAGAGGCACGCGTCGCCAGCGGAGAGTGGGACAAGACACCGCCAGGTCCGCGCATTCCGGATGCAGTGGTCGAGGCCACCATGGACCGGTACGTCGAGGCTTACGAGAGTTTGACCGGGTCTCGGATGCAGTGGTAGCGACTGCATTGGAGTGGGAACCCTACAAGCGGCTTTGCGACGAGCCGCAATTCTTCACTCGGTGGGCCCTGAACAGGACGCGGGAGCTGGTGGACGCGCCGATTGCTGCAGCAGTGGCCTCAGTCTTGGACGGCGTTCCACTGACCAAGCCTGAAGATCACTTCGGAGGGAAGGAAACAGACATGTTCGCGGTGAAGCTGAACCGGGACACAGTCTGTCGTGTCATCGAGTCATTGTCCTGCACAGAGCTCCTGCCCGGTGCCGACGAATCGAAACGGAGAAGGTGTCGCATCCTCAAGTCGAGCTGGCTCGAGCACCTTGAGAAGAACGAATGGCGCAACTATTGAATGCGGTTGACGCAGGCTCGAGAAGCGCCCGAGAGATGGTGGGGTACGGAAGGCTCCAACGAATTGCGTCGATTGTTGTCTTGATCCAACTTGGAGGGCGTGGATGGCGTCGATCTTGTTGAGCGCGGCGCTCTCGGTCGTGGTGGGCTTGGTTGTTTGGCGGACCGCAGGTTCAAGGCTGGCGCAGAATGAACAGTTGCAAGCGAACGACGCACTGAACATCGTGGTTTATATCACGATCGGGTTCGCCATCCTGTTTCCGGTGGTGTTCTTCGTAATCGGGTAAACGTCGGTGTTTCGCATCGAGTTTGCAGTCGCGCCGGACTTGATGCATTCCTGGGCGGCGCCCGGAGTCACGGTTTCTCCTGTACCTGGTTCCGGGAGCGCTGGGTATTCCGAAACGGTAGGTTCAGGATCTGTTCGGCGCGCCTGAAGATCGACTCGTCCACTCCCATCGCCCGCTTGAGATAGACATCCCGATCCCATGCGTTGGCGGTGCGCTCCACTCTCTTCGCATCGGCCATGGATATGGTGCCAAGGTGGTAGAACGGGGAAACAACCGGGAAGTTCTGGAGCGGCCAGTCGGAGCCGTAGAGGAGTCGTTCAGGAACTTGCGGTCTTCGCAGCGCCTCCTTGAGATAGCCTATTTTGTTCACCTGAGTGAGCGAGGAAACGTCCGCGTACAGGTTCGGAAACTCGCCGAACATGTCAACCAGGCGTTCGAACTGACTCTCGCCGTTGATGCTGCCGGTCGAAGCAAGGTGTGCGGCGATCACGGTGACGCCCATGGATAACGGCAGCTCCAGCTTGCGGGGATCTCCGAGAGCATTGTCGGCACTCATGAACGCTCGTTCCATGCCGGTGTGCGAGAGAAGAGGGAGGTCCAGGTCTCGCATGGTCGCGTAGAACTCTCGATTCCGAGGGTCTGACGGTTCGATTTGCATGATGTTGGGCAGCCACTTGATCAGGACCGCCCCCTGGTCCGCGACCTGGTGCAGCCGGTCGATAGCGTCCCGCCGATTGGGATGGATGCTTGCTCCGAAATGGAGGTTGGGATACTCCGGAAGTTCTCGCGCAAGAAATTCGTTCGGAACGTAGATCTGTGTTCGGTTCCAGTCCATTGCACCGTGCTCGTCGACAACCCCATCCAGGGCGAGCACCACCGCGGCTGCAACTTCGCGAGATTCTTCGATCATGAGCGACAGGCGTTCAATGACAATGCGATCGCCTTCGCGCTGGAGCTGCTCGCGAGAGACTCCGAAGGCGTTGAAGTAGTAGCGCGCCTTGTAGCTGTCGAGCAGGTCCTCCGAAAGGAAGATCCCGCTCTGGCCGTAGCCCAGTCCAGCTACATGGACATGCAAGTCGAGGTAGGGCGGGGTGGATTCGGACCGCGCCAAGTCCGAGGGGGTCACAAGCGCCCACCATATCAGGGGCGCAATGGCCAATGCCGTCGCTATGGCGAGGAACGATCCGACGGCGATCCAGCCAGCGCGCCTCCTCGATCGCTGTCCGTCGAGTCGAATCCGTGACTCACTGCGACCCGCCTCGACGAATCGATCCCACGACCCACAGGTTCAATCTTCGCGATTCGCGGACTCTCGAATCGCTTGGCGCGTGGGGCGTCGAGCATTCAAACAAGAGGTTCGCTATTGGGTCGAGCAAGGATCGTCAGGAACGAATCTCAACAATGGCAAGCCCTCGGCGTTCGGTTCGATGCAGGGCCTGAGCCGCATGCCGATACTCACCTGTGCGGGGTCGACCTCGCGGAGAGTCGAGGTCAGATGCACACCTTCGTCCAGCTCCACGATGGCGAGGATTTGCGGAACCTGGTCCGCGAAATGAGGAGCTGTCGGCACCCGCGCCAACGTGAATGAGTGCAACGAGCCTCGGCCGTCTACGCAATTCCACTGCAACGCTTCCGAAAGACAGCGCGGACAGTGCGTTCGGGGATAGAACACCCACTGGTGGCAGTCCTGGCACTGTTGCAACCGCACTTCCCCCTTTTCCAAGCCGTCCCAGAACGGTTGGGAGGTTGGAGTCGCAACGGCAAGCGGAAGAGTCCACGCCAAGTTCAGTCTCCTTCCATGATCACGGCCGACTGTTCGCTCATGATCCCGCCCGTGCCGGTCACGAACACGCGGTTGCAGTTCTTCACTTGGCGGTCGCCCGCGCGTGCCATGATTTGCGTGGCTGCTTCCACGACCTGGGTCATGCCTCCGGCAATTCCACTCTGACCCATGGACAGCTGGCCTCCATGGGTGTTGACGGGAAAGTCGCCACGAAAGGTCAGATCATGGTCTCGAACAAATTTCATGCCGGCGCCCTTCGGACAGAAACCAGAGTCCTCGATGGAGGTCAGGACCGTGATCGAGTAGCAATCGTAGATCTGGCACGCATCGATGTCCGCGTGTTCAAGGCCGGCCATGTCGATCGCCTCGCTTGCCGCTGGTCCGACAGGCGTCTGGCCGATGTTCGGCGCGTAGGTCAGGGTCTTGTGGGTGAGATGTTCGCCGCAGCCCTTGATCCAGACCCCGCGATGACGGCATCGGCGCGCGGACTCGCGACTCGCCACGATCACGGCTCCGCCGCCGGCCACCGGCATCACTATCTCGAGCAGTCGCAAAGGGTCTGCAATCAGCTTGCTCGCGAGGACGTCGCTGGGTTCGATCGGACGTTGATAGAACGCTGCCTGGGGATTGAGCGCGCCGCTCGCGCGCTGGTCGCTGACGAGCTTTGCCAAGGCGTAGGCGTCGTATCCGTGCTCATGGGCGTACCGTTGGGCGATCATCGCGTAACCGCAGTTTAGCGCGACAATGCCGTAGGGGAAGTCGAACTCCGCTTGGGGCGAGCCCCACAGATGGCTGGACCCGCCGAAGAC
>JAGWBL010000156.1 GCA_021295935.1 Pseudomonadales bacterium | reverse complement strand
GGCCAGGAACCTCGAATTGGCGAACCGGGTCAGACGAACAAGATCAATGTGGATCTCCTCCCAGTCGTAGTGCCCCGCAATGTGCCCCGGGAGCATCCCCGAGAAGCCGGAGTGCGCTAAGCGCGCAATGGTGGTGATGCGAACGCCCGGCTCGGGATGCATCCCGAACGACCGCAACACCTCGACGTTGGCGTGTCCGCCACCCACCAGCACCAAATCGCGAACGAACGGCGTCTCTGGCGGTCCCATCAAGTCGCATCCCGGCACATGACCACAGAACGCTCCGCGGTCAATTGGTGCAAGAGTGAGAAGTCAATCCGGATTCAGATGGTCCTGTTCAGTTGGCGCGACGCATCTTCCTGGAAACGCTCAACCACTCCTCCAGACCCAAGGAACCGTTGGCGTCAAAGTCGCCAATCGAGAGAAACTCCCGCAACCGCTCTCCATACTTGCTCTCCGGGATTTCGTCTCCGTCGAGCTCTCCACTCAGATCCGCGTCCATGTAACCCATCGTCATCCGGATTGCCATGCGGTCACGCTGGTGAACCGGGTGTTCCGCGGTCTCCCCTTCCCAAGCAAAGGTGAAGACTCCGAAGAGCATTTCTTCCCACGATTGTAGCCCCCAGTAGACGGTCTCTTCCGGATCGGGGTTGGCGGGATTTTGCGCCGAGTTGTCATACACCGAGTAATAGACGAGCCTCGTGCCCGCAGGAACTTCCAAGGGTTCCTGAAGCCAGTAGCCCGTCTGCCAGTTGAAATCGTACTTCGGAACGGAAAGCGCGAGGCTGGAGCTTCCGTCCGGGTACTCCAGCCCAAATCTTGCGCTGCGGCCTCGGTAATGTGCGTGCGGCAAGAATTGAAAAATCGTTGCTCGGTAGTCGAAGACGAAGTAGGCGACCTCTTCGTGCTCCTTCTTCCGTGGCGGAATGGAGATATCCGGATTCATGATCACTCCCGTTCGAAGAATCCGTGCGGGCGGATCGTCGTGGAGATAAAAACCGATCTTGGTTCGGTCGGCGACCGGCTTGCCAACAGGCGTGTAATGCAGCTGCACCTCCTGATTGTGTCCCGCTTCGATACGGACTCCCAACTCCCCCGGATAGGCGTCGGCTCCGATTCCGGGCGCGTACCCTCCAAGAAAGTCGTCGACCAGACTGAATCCCTTCCCTTGGCTGTTCGGCCTTGACGTTCCGTAGAGCACATGGTGCACCACCGAGCTGTCTCCCGGAATGACCTGGACGGCGCGCAGCCAACCTGATTGCGCCACCCCATGGGGAAAGGTCCATTCCTGGTAGTCCACCACCCCGGAGGCAGGCACTTCAAACTTCGGAAGCTCCACCACAAAGTCTGGCTGCCCAATCTCCCAGGCGACCTCGCGCCTTGCACGTGTCTTCAGCGGATCCGGACCATCGCCACGAGGAGAGCCCGCCTCGATCCAACGAAGAAGCGTCTGCTTGTGTTCGTCCGAAATGCTGCGGTCGTTGCGCCACGATCCGACCAGCGGGTCCGCATGCCAAGGCGGCATGCGATTGGTCAGCAGCACTTCGCTGATCATCGGAGAGAAGCCCCTGACCATCTCGTAGCTGTTCATCTGCCACGGACCGATTCCGCCCTCTTCATGGCAACCTAAGCAGTTGGTCTCCAGAATCGGCACGATGGTGTCAGCGTAGGAAATCTCACCGACGTCGGTGTGTGCAACATCGAAGTTGATCAGGCAGCCCTCCACTATTCTCTCCTGGAGTGCCGGCTGTTCGCCCCGAAGCACCGAGTCGATCGAATCGGCCAAGTAGTGATGACTGGCCGTCTCCTTTTGGCGTGCGAACCGGACCCGGTCATTGACCGGACCGCGATAGACGACCGCCCAGTCGCGCGGGTCAATCAGTAACGCCTCACCGGTGCGAGTAACGCCAAGTGACTCTCCAACCAACTGCGTCTCGTCCACGAGGATCGGGAAATCGATGCCCCATTCCTGCGCTTCGTCAGCAACGCTCTCCCGACTATCCTGGAGGTTGGAGTTGAGCATCAGGAACCGAACCTTTTGCGGTTCGTACACGGCCCGTAGCGCGCGAAGGTCCGCGAGGAGATTTCGCACGATCGGGCAGCCGTTGCCCTGCATCACGACCACGATGGCGCTTGCATCGGAGTAGTAGTACAACTCGTGCGCATGGCCTCGCTGATCGAGCAACGTGAAGTTTCCTACATCAAGTGGATGTGCCCATGAAGCGCTGATGAACAGCACCAAGCCCGCGACTGTTCGGAAGTTCAAGATCTGTGACTTGCTGGAAAGATGGCAGGTGAGTTCTCGGAATTCTAAGAATCAGTCTGCTTGGAACCAGCTGGCTGTTACCAGCTAGACGCTCCACCCGCTTCAGGATCAGCTTGAATTTGCCTTGATGCGCTTCGTTTCATGTTCAGAGACCGAGGACGAACAGTTCCCCTGAATCGGAGGCGTTCGAACTGCTTCCTTGTCGCGGGATGCTGCTTCGGACTCGGACTCGTCGCGTTGCCAAGCAACGAAGATTCGAGGTTCCCTCTCCGAATGGCACGACGAATGAACTGACCGAGACGGCGGCAAGCTACGTCGCGCCCAGAACGCAGGAGGCGCGACGCCCGTCGACAGAACGAGAGCGATCCAACCCAAGGGGAGTGCAGGTGGATACATGTCCGATGGGACCCCGCAATGCGCTGGATTCGTGATCCAATCGCCTCGAGAACCTCTTCGACAGCTTGGAGTTCAGCTATCAGCGATGTCCTTTACACCCAGGAAGTGAATTCACGCCGAGCTTGGGTGGCGCTTCGGCTCGGGAGCAGCGGACGCCAGGTATTAGACACGCCGTACCGAGCACCACCTTGCGAGTCGATCGAGCCAAGCGGATCCTCGCAGCGCGACACGGATCGAGTCTTGGAACCTCAAGTGCCAAGCAGTTCTTGTACCGCAGTCTTGGAGGCTTCCGTTCTGTTAGTGGTCAAGGCAGCATGCCGCGTCGCAGTTCGCACAAGTCGCGCAGATTCCGAGCCGAAACAATGAATGCACGGGGTCTTCCTGCACTAACGCAGAAACGGCGTTCGGGGTCCCGTCACCCGAGGGCCAAGGAAATCAATATCGTAGGCTCGATCTGGAGCAGTCCTCACTCGCTGGTCCAAGTGATGTGCGTCCTCACCAACGAGGATTCGCCATCTTCCCTCCCGCACACCGTCCAGGATGACCCGCGCAGCCTGCGACGCTGAAGTTGGCGCACTCTCCTCAAACTTCTTCAAACGATCTTGAAGATGACCACGAACCTGGTCCAGGGACCACGTTCCCACTTCGATGCCCAAGCGCTTCCACTGTTCTCGGAACTCTCCGAGTTCGCTGTCGCTCCAATCCAATTCGTCGGTGCCGTAGAGCACCCTCATGGAATTGGATACGATGGGAGTCCGGATGTGTCCCGGCATGACAACCGAAACCCCCACATGGGGAGCGTTGAGCCTCAAGTCGGTGATCAGCGCTTCGCTGAAACCCTTGACCGCGAACTTCGCCGCCGAGTACGCCGTGTTCGGGCTGTCGGGACCGAGTGACGCCCAAAATCCGTTGACGCTGCTCACGTTGACGATCCTCGCCTCGTCCGCCGCCATCAACAGT